>NZ_JBIUCY010000011.1:0-141990 GCF_044540725.1 Edwardsiella sp. A.80236 | reverse complement strand
ATTTTGGCATTCCGAGGAATGCTTAATACGAATCTTGCGAGTGCCCACACAGATTGTCTGATAATTTGTTAAAGAGCGTCGCCGCGAGAACTCGTTAAGCTGTCGTCGGCGTGGGCTGCGTATATTACGCTTTTCGCCCGCAGAGTCAAGCATTTATTTTTGCTTTCTCTGCCTGACTGGGCGACGTTGTTGTCGTTGTTCCCGGTCAGTGGTGGCGCATTATAGGGACTTCTCGCGAGGTGACAAGTCTTAATTTCAACTTTTTTATCACCTGCGCCATTTTCGACCAAAGCGGAGAAATAAGCGACTATTGGCGAGCTTTAATCGCCTGTGGCAACTGTGCCAGGCTATCCAGCACCAAATCGGCTAACGCTTCCCCATCAGCAGTCAGTGGCTTGCCACTACGCACCAGCACCTTGCTACCGACACCCGCCGCCTGGGCGGCCTGGAGATCCTCAAGCTTATCGCCAACCATATATGAGGCCGCCATATCAATATGTAGGAAACGCTGTGCATCCAGTAGCATCCCCGGCTGTGGCTTACGGCAGTCACACTGCTGGCGATACTCCGCCACCGTTCCCTCGGGGTGGTGCGGGCAATAATAGATACCATCCAGATCCACCCCGCGATCGGCCAATGACCAATCCATCCACTCGGTCAGATGCATAAACTGTTCTTCGCTAAACATACCACGCGCAATGCCTGACTGATTGGTGACCAGCACCAGGGCGTACCCCATCGCCTTCAGCTCCCGCAGGGCCTCAATCACCCCATCAATAAACTGAAAGTTATCGCTATCGTGTACATAACCATGATCGACATTAATGGTGCCATCACGGTCGAGAAAAATGGCAGGGATCTGCTGAGCCACTTGGGTATTACTCCTCAAAACTGAAATCGGTACACAGTATCGCACGTTTTAGACCAAAAAAGAGCGCATCATCCTGGTCGTTGATTAGTTGACTTAGACGTCTAGACGCCTTAACATCCAGTTCAATTTATAACGTGACTCATGTCACTGATGATGACGCTCCAGGCAACGACGAAACCTAAATATAAAAATGATTAAACTCTCTCATATCACCAAAGTATTCCAGCAGGGACAACGCCATATCACGGCGTTGGACGATGTGTCGCTACACGTCCCCGCCGGCCAGATCTATGGCGTCATTGGCTCCTCTGGCGCGGGTAAGAGCACCCTGATCCGTTGCGTCAACCTGTTAGAGCGCCCGACGCAGGGCCAGGTGTTGGTCGATAACCAGGATCTCACCGCGATGAGTACCGGGCAACTGACCCGCGCACGTCGCCAGATCGGCATGATCTTCCAGCACTTCAATCTGCTCTCTTCGCGTACCGTATTCGGTAACGTGGCCCTACCGCTGGAGCTGGATCGCGTCCCACGCGATGAGATCAAGCGCCGTGTCAGTGAGTTGTTATCGCTGGTTGGCCTGGCCGATAAGCACGATGCTTATCCCGCCAATCTGTCCGGTGGACAGAAGCAGCGTGTTGCCATCGCGCGCGCCCTGGCCAGTAACCCCAAAGTACTGCTGTGCGATGAAGCCACCAGTGCGCTCGACCCGGCCACGACTCGTTCCATCCTGGAGTTGTTGAAGGATATTAATCGCCGCCTAGGGCTCACCATCCTGCTGATCACGCACGAGATGGATGTGGTGAAGCGCATCTGTGATCAGGTTGCCGTGATCAGCCAGGGCAAGCTGATCGAGCAAGGGAGTGTCGGCGAAGTCTTCTCCCACCCGAAGACGCCGTTGGCGCAACAGTTCATCCATGCCACGTTGCACCTGGATATCCCGGATGATTTCGCCGAACGAATGACGCCGGAGCGACGTCCCGATAGCCAGCCACTGCTGCGTCTGGAGTTTACCGGTCAGTCGGTCGACGCCCCGCTGATCTCACAGGCGGTACGACGCTTTAACGTCGATATCAGCATTCTCAGCTCGCAGATGGATTATGCCGGCGGAGTGAAATTCGGGGTCATGTTGGCGGAGTTGCACGGCGACGATGGCGATGCCCGTTCCGCCATCGAGTTTTTTGAACAGCATCACGTGAAAGTTGAGGTACTGGGTTATGTCTGAGGCAATGATGTGGTTAATGGTGCGCGGGATCTGGGAAACCGTGGTCATGACCCTAGTATCCGGCTTTTTCGGCTTCGTCATCGGTTTACCGGTTGGTGTACTGCTGTATACCTCGCGCCCGGGACAAATCTTGGAGAATGCCAAGCTGTATAAGCTGCTGTCGGCACTGGTCAACATCTTCCGCTCCATCCCCTTTATTATCCTGCTGGTATGGATGATCCCCTTCACGCGCCTGATCGTCGGGACCTCCATCGGACTACAGGCGGCACTGGTTCCGCTGACGATCGGTGCGGCTCCCTTCATCGCCCGCATGGTGGAAAACACGCTGTTGGAGATCCCGAGTGGCCTGATCGAAGCCGCACGCGCCATGGGCGCCACGCCCATGCAGATCATCAGTAAAATCCTGCTGCCAGAGGCATTACCGGGTCTGATCAACGCGGCCACCATCACCCTGATTACCTTAGTCGGCTATTCCGCCATGGGCGGTGCCGTAGGCGCGGGCGGTTTGGGGCAGATCGGTTACCAATATGGTTATATCGGTTATAACGCGACAGTGATGAATACAGTATTAGTATTACTGGTCATTTTGGTGTATTTGATCCAGTTCAGCGGCGACCGTCTGGTCAAGACCATCAGCCGCAAATAAGAAGCCAGGCAATAATAAAGCGATGCGCTGACAAAAGTGCGCAACACACCATCACATACAGAAGGATATGCTATGTCAATTCAGTTCAAGTCTTTAGCACTGGTCGGTACATTGCTCGGCACGCTGGCACTGGCCGGCTGTGGTCAAGAGGAAAAGGATCCCAATCATATCAAGGTCGGGGTCATCGTCGGCGCCGAACAGCAAGTCGCGGAAGTCGCACAGAAAGTGGCGAAGGATAAGTATGGCCTGAACGTCGAACTGGTGACCTTTAACGACTATGTATTACCCAATGAAGCTCTGAGTAAGGGCGATATCGACGTCAATGCCTTCCAGCATAAGCCTTACCTCGATCAGCAGATCAAGGATCGCGGCTATAAGCTGGTGTCGGTCGGTAACACCTTCGTCTATCCGATCGCCGGCTACTCTAAGAAGATTAAGTCGCTGGACGAGCTGCAGGACGGCGCCCAGATCGCCATTCCTAATGACCCGACCAACCTGGGTCGCTCATTACTGCTGTTGCAAAAAGTGGGTCTGATCAAGCTGAAAGATGGCATCGGTCTGCTGCCGACCGTCCTGGATATCACCGAGAACCCGAAACATCTGAAGCTGGTCGAGTTGGAAGCGCCACAGTTACCGCGCTCGCTGGACGACAACCAGATCGCCCTGGCGGTCATCAATACCACCTACGCTAGCCAGATTGGCCTGACTCCGGCCAAGGATGGCATCTTCGTTGAAGGGAAAGATTCCCCTTACGTTAACCTGATCGTGGCGCGTGAAGACAATAAAGATGCCGAGAATGTGAAAAAATTCGTTCAAGCCTATCAATCTGACGAAGTGTATAACGCGGCTAACAAAATCTTTAACGGCGGCGCCGTTAAAGGCTGGTAATTTTCCCCCTTTTCTCTCCCTTAGCCAAGATGGGCCACGTGCCCATCTTGTCATTTCCGTTATAGATTGATTCAATACTCCCCAATCTCATCAATACCAGGACCTGTTCCATGCGTGCATTACCGTTATGTCTGCTCACGGCCAGCATGACACTGAGTGGCTGCTCCCTGCTGCATCGCGAAGCCGCGCCGATCACGCCTGCGACCGCAGACAAAACGCCAGAAACTGTTACCACGCCGCGTGCAGCGGCGACGCGCCAACCTACCATCGCACTCTATGAGAATGCAGAGGCGCTGCTCGGCAAGCCCTTCCGCGACCTCGGCGAGGTGAGTGGCAGCGTCTGCCAGAGCCGCCCACACCACACGCCCCCCAGCCTCAGCACGGCCAAGAAGCGTATGCTGCATAAGGCGGCGCAGTTAAAGGCCAACGCCGTACTCTTGCATAGCTGCCAACTGCTTGAGCAGGCCAACGGCTGTTATCGCCAAGCGCTCTGTACGGGTTCGGCCCTGAACATTACCTCGTCAGCGCAATGAATACGTTTCAATTCGCACCGATAGGCGTCATCCATTCGCCCTACAAAGAGAAGTTCGCCATTCCACGCCAACCTGGGTTGATTAGCGATGGTGGCGGCGAACTCGAGCTGTTACCGCCCTACAATCAGGCCGATACCGTGCGAGGATTGGAAGGATTCAGCCATTTATGGGTGATCTTCGTCTTCCACCAAACGATGGCTGGCGGGTGGCGACCGACCGTCCGTCCACCACGCCTGGGGGGAAATACCCGCGTCGGCGTCTTCGCCACCCGCTCGACCTTCCGTCCCAACCCTATCGGTATGTCACTGGTTGAGTTGCAGGGGATCGAGACCCATAACGGCGTACGCCTACGTCTGGGCAGCCTGGATCTGGTCGATGGCACCCCGGTACTCGACATCAAACCCTATCTCCCCTTCGCCGAGAGCCAGCCGCAGGCTCAGGCTGGCTTTGCCCAACAGGCTCCGGCGGCAGATATGCCGGTCGTCTTCATGCCAGAGGCGGAGGCTCAGATCACCCAGCATCAACGCAATTACCCGCATTTGGCTCGCTTTATCCGCCAAGTCCTGGCACAAGATCCCCGTCCCGCCTATCGACACGCGGCGGATGAAGATCGGGTATATGCGGTACATCTCTTAGATTTCAACCTGCGTTGGCGGGTCAAACATGGCGTCTGTGAGGTTATTGGATTAGATGAGCGTTAGAAAATCATCCTCCTCCCTTTTGACGCCCCGCCGGCACTGGTAAACTAGACTACTTTTTTTGCTCGTTCGAACGGAACCATACTCATGCGTACTAGCCAATATCTGCTCTCCACCCTCAAGGAGACCCCCGCCGACGCGGAAGTCGTCAGCCATCAGCTGATGCTGCGCGCCGGGATGATCCGCAAACTGGCATCCGGCCTGTATACCTGGCTGCCGACCGGTCTGCGTGTGCTGAACAAAGTTGAAAACATCGTGCGTGAAGAGATGAATTACGCCGGTGCCATCGAGGTCTCAATGCCGGTCGTTCAACCGGCCGATCTGTGGCAAGAAAGCGGCCGCTGGGAGCAATATGGCCCGGAATTGCTGCGCTTCGTCGATCGCGGCGAGCGTCCGTTCGTACTCGGCCCGACCCATGAAGAGGTGATCACCGACCTGGTTCGTAATGAGATCAGCTCCTACAAGCAGTTACCGCTGAACTTCTACCAGATCCAGACCAAGTTCCGCGACGAAGTTCGCCCACGCTTCGGCGTAATGCGTTCTCGCGAATTCCTGATGAAGGACGCCTACTCCTTCCATACGACCCAGGAGTCCTTGCAGGAAACTTACGACGCGATGTATGCCGCCTACAGCCGCATCTTTAGCCGTATGGGCCTAGACTTCCGCGCCGTACAAGCCGACACCGGCTCCATTGGGGGTAACGCCTCCCATGAGTTCCAGGTGCTGGCGCAGAGCGGCGAGGACGATATCGTCTTCTCTACCGACTCCGACTACGCCGCCAATATCGAGCTGGCCGAAGCCATCGCACCGACCGCCGCGCGGGCCGCCGCCACGCAGGCGATGGAGCTGGTCGACACGCCGCACGCCAAAACGATCGCCGAGCTGGTTGAGCAACACAACCAACCGATCGAGAAGACCGTTAAGACCCTGCTGGTCCATGCGGCCGAAGAGAGCGGTCATACTCTGGTCGCCCTGCTGGTTCGTGGCGATCATGAGCTGAACGAAGTGAAAGCCGAGAAACTGGAGCTGGTCGCCACGCCGCTGACCTTCGCCAACGAGGCGGAAATCCGCGCGCTGGTCAATGCCGGGCCGGGCTCCCTGGGGCCGGTGAACCTGCCGTTACCGATCGTCGTCGACCGCGCCGTCGCCGCGATGAGTGACTTCGCCGCCGGTGCCAACATCGATGGTAAACACTACTTCGGCATCAACTGGGAGCGCGACGTGGCGCTGCCGCAGGTCGCCGATATTCGCAACGTCGTCGAGGGTGATCCGAGCCCGGACGGCCACGGTACCCTGCTGATTAAGCGTGGTATCGAAGTCGGTCATATCTTCCAACTGGGGACGAAATATACCGAGGCGCTCAACGCCACCGTACAGGGTGAAGATGGTCGTAACCAGCTGATGACCATGGGTTGTTACGGTATCGGGGTGACACGTGTAGTCGCCGCCGCCATCGAGCAGAATCATGATGAACGCGGCATCATCTGGCCGGATGCTATCGCGCCGTTCCAGGTTGCCATCCTGCCGATGAACATGCACAAATCTTTCCGCGTGAAAGACGTTGCCGAGCGCCTGTACGACGCACTGCGTCTCAAGGGAATCGAAGTTCTGCTGGATGACCGGAAAGAGCGTCCGGGTGTGATGTTCGCCGATATGGAACTGATCGGTATCCCACACACCATCGTCATCGGCGATCGCAACCTCGACAACAACGAAGTCGAATACAAATACCGCCGCGACGGTGAGAAGTTAATGATCAGCCTGGATGAGATCGAAGCCTTCCTGCTGGCGCAGATCGCACGCTGAGTGGGCATTCACGTCTAACTCGTACCAACAGGCCGACCTCGTCGGCCTGTTTTTTCTTGATGGCTTATCAGCCTTGGACGGGGGCGCTCCACGGCATCACGGGGACCGCACTGATCGCATTTTTCGGCGATCCTTCGACGACACGATCAGAGTAAGAGAGGTAAATCAGTACATTACGTTTACTGTCATAGAAACGTACAACCTGCAACTTCTTAAAAACCAGAGAGGTACGCTTACGAAACACCACTTCGCCATCCGCTTTTTTATTGCGGATCTTTTCGCTCAGGGTGATCGGCCCAACCTGCTGACACGAGATGGCGGCGTCGGAGGTATCCTCGGCCAAGCCTAGCCCCCCTTTAATCCCCCCCGTCTTAGCCCGGCTAACGTAGCAGGTCACATTATTCACGTCCGGATCATCGAACGCCTCGACCACGATTTTATGATCAGGACCGAACAGTTTAAACACGGTGTCGACGGATCCGATCTCTTCGGCCTGTACCGTGCCAGCTAAAAATGTCGTCAACGCGACACATAAGCCAACAAAATATTTATTCACTACATTACCTCTAAAATTTTATAATAACTTGCGTTATTAGTTTAGTGGCGACTAACGTGTTAAATAGAAAGGATAACACGCCGTTTTTTTATTATACTGCTTGCCCTTAGTACGTATTGCAATCAGCACATGCCGCCGGATCAGGATTGCATTTCCCGAGTTACTGCAATCGATGTCTACCACCGCATTAAGGAAGCTTTATGGATCAGGCCGATATTATTCATGACCTGTTACACTGGTTAGAAGGGCACCTCGACCACCCGCTGACTCTCGACAACGTGGCGGCCAAAGCCGGCTACTCTAAATGGCATTTACAGCGGATGTTCAAGGATATTACCGGGCAGGCCATCGGCGCCTACATTCGAGCACGCCGTCTCTCCAAGGCTGCCGCCGCGCTACGCCTGACTAGCCGCCCGATTCTCGACATCGCCTTACAGTACCGTTTCGACTCGCAACAAACCTTCACCCGCGCCTTTAAAAAACAGTTCAATCAGACGCCGGCGCTCTACCGTCGCGCCGAAGAGTGGCACGCCTATGGCATGCGGCCGCCGATCCGGCTGGAAGGGTACACCATGCCGACGCCGAAATTCGTCACCCAGCCCAACCTCTCTCTGGTCGGGGTAACACAGAGCTACACCTGCACCCTGGAGCAAATCAGTCGGGTACGTACCGAGTTACGCACCCAATTTTGGCGCGATTTTTTACACGCCGTCCAAGATATCCGCGATATTCCTCCGGTACTGTATGGGCTCCATCACGCCCCCCCCAGTCAAGAGAAGGATGACGAGCAGACGATCTTCTACACCACCGCACTGGAACCGCATCTGTTACCGAAACAGGTCACCCGTGAAGTCCAGCCGATTCAATTGGCGGGCGGCGAGTATGTACAATTTAGCTATCAGGGGCCGACCGAACACTTCCAGGACTTTATCATCGATCTGTATGGGAGCGTCCTGCCGACGCTGAACCTCACCCGGCGGCGGGGCTATGATATCGAACGTTTCTACCCCTTGGTGGACTCCGCTCAGCGTCCACCGAAGAATATTCACTGCGAGTATCTGATCCCCATCCGCCACGCGATCTGATCTTAACGCAACACTTCATCCATCGACGGTCGGGTCAGATGCTCGACATCCCCCGCCGTCTCGACCACCCAACCTGATGCCAGCCAGGCGCTCTGCTGGTAATCCACTCGCGACAGCGAGCAGTTGCGCAGGCGCAAACGCCGCTCCGCATAGGGGGGAAGCCCTAAGAGGGTGGACAACAGGCAGCCCAACGCGATGCCGTGGCTAACCAGTAAGGGCCGACTCCCCTCAGGAAGCGCCAAACAGTCGTTCAACGCCTGCCGCATGCGAGCCCCCAGCTCACTCATGCGCTCGCCCTGCGGAATACAACCATCGGGCGAGCCATCCAGCATACTCAGACGCCACTGCTCCTCCTGCGGCGTCAGCGAGGCGAGCAGACGCGACTCCAACACGCCCATATTCAGCTCACGCAACCGCGCATCCAGCGTCAACGGGCAGCCACAGGCATCGGCGATGATCGCCCCCGTCTGCTGGGTGCGCCCCAGATCGCTGGCAATCACATGGGTGATGCCCATCTGGCGCAGACGTGCAGCGGCCTGGCGGGCCTGCTGCTCCCCCATCATGGTCAACGGGCTATCGGACTGCCCCTGAATACGCCGCTGCACATTCCACTCTGTCTCACCGTGGCGAATAAGGTATACCTGTCTCATCTCTTTTTTACCTATACTAGGCCGTCTCCAGCCACAACTGCGCTTACAGGCCGGGATTAGCCGACCCCTACTCTCGGCGATGTCCCGTGGCACACGCACCCAGGTCGACGTGGCGCGCGCGCCGCCGCCGTACCACCGCCTCATTAAGGAAACCGGAATCGTATGTATCATGTTATCGCCGCGACCACCAATCCGGCCAAAATTCAGGCCATTGCCTTGGCGTTTGACGATACCGTTGGCGCCGGACAATACCGCATCGAGGGGATCGAAGTCGACAGCGGCGTGCCGGAACAGCCGTTAGGTAGCACACAAACGCGCAGCGGTGCGCGTCATCGGGTGATCTGCGCCCGTCAGCTCCGTCCCGAGGCGGATTTTTGGGTCGGTATCGAGGCAGGGATTGAGGATAATATGACCTTCGCCTGGATGACGGTCGAAAACCGCCATCATCGGGGCGAAGCGCGCTCGGCCAGTCTGCTGCTGCCAGAGGCCATCATGGTGGGCATCCGCCAGGGAAACTCGTTAGGCCAGGAAATGCGCCGTCTGAGTGGTATCGATGACATCAATCGGCGCGAAGGCGCTATCGGCGTCCTGACCCAAGGGCGGCTCAGTCGTACCCGTGTCTACCACCACGCCCTGTTACTGGCCTTGGCCGCATTAGCCCCCTGCTACCACCCAGCGCCTCTCGCTATGCCATCTGGCGACTATGCCGACTTCTCCTCCGTCAGCAGTTGATGCGTCAACCACTGTTTAAAATCAGGGGAGGCCAACTTCAGGCTGTTAGATCCCCGAGTAATCGTGGCGATGCCAGCGCCTAGCTGGCTCTTTAGCTCGCGCTGGCTCATCTCGCCCTTCAGCAACTCTTCGATGATACGTACCCGCGTCGCCAACGCATCACGCTCATCTGGGGTGAGGAACAGTTGCAACATGGGTGCCTGCCACCCCTCTTGATAGGCCTGCTGCAACAACTGTATAAAGCGTTGCCAGTCATCCTGCTGAGCCGGTGCCTGTTCCGGCGTGGCGCTTATCTTGGTCATCGTCTGTGCTACCTCTGGCTGCGGCTGAACTATTTAACGAGTACAAGCATATCATAGCGCGTCATAGGGATGTAGGGGCGGGCGTCCCCGCCCATACGACTCACTCAGTAGCGCCGCTCCCATTCGCCATCCGTCAAGATCTTATCTGGACGATGCATAAAGTGACGATAGTAGGCATCATAGGCCAGTACATTCTTCACATAGCCACGCGTCTCTGAGAAGGGGATACTCTCAATAAAGGCCACCGCATCTATCCGCCCCGCGCTATTCCCCAACCAGGTATTCACACGAGAAGGCCCGGCATTATAGGCGGCGCTGGCCAGAATACGATTACGTCCCAGACTCTGGAATACATACTCCAGGTAACGCGTGCCCAGATCGATATTCGTCTTAGGGTCAAGCAGCTGGCTACTGTTCTGATAACTACTCACGTTGTACATCTTTGCCGTATGCTGGGCCGTCGCCGGCATCAGCTGCATCAGGCCACTGGCGCCGACCGAGGAGCGCGCCTCGGGATTCCAGGCGCTCTCCTGACGCGCGATGGCCATGGCGTAACTCTGGGTGATCCCCTTATCGTCCGTCGCCGTACGGAAGTCCTGCTGCCAAGCTAATGGGAAGCGCTCCTGAAGATGATCCCACAGTTTGGCGACGATCGTCGCCTGCACGCTGAGATCGGCCCATCCCTGCTCCAACGCATAACGCGCCAACGCCTCCTGCTGCGGGCGCGGCTTACTCGCTACCAAGGCATTCCATTCACTACGCGCGGTGTTGTCCATGTTCCAATACATCAACTCACGGACTCGCGCGATCGCCGGCTCTTGCGCCAACGCGGCATCGGGGCGCTGCGCGCGCGCCACCTGTAACGGATAAGGAATCCCCAGGCGCTGGGCCGCCACCATGGGATAGAAGCCGCGCTGGGTGGTCAAGGCGCGCAGTATCCCCTCTCCCTCACTGCGCTTACCTTGATCGATTAACGTTACCGCATGCCAATAGCGCCACTCGTCCTTATCGCGTACCGAGGCCGGTAAACGCCCCAGCCATTCGCGCACCTGTGCTTTATCACCCGAGCCTAGCGCCATCCGCAGACGGCGCTCCAACAACGCACTATTGTGGCTACGGCGGATCACCGCATCACGCCAACGGCCATCGGCCACACTGGCATCGCTCCCCATCAAACGCCAGGCGATAGTCTCCTCCATGCGTTGCCGTTGAGGGGCCGGAATATGCTGCAAGCGCACCAGTGTCGGTAGCCTATCGCGCGCCGCATCGGCGTCTTGACGCGCCAGCGAGGTAAAGGCGGCCTCCACGACGTCACGACTAAAGTCACTCGGGGACACTGCGCGTGCGAACGCCTCGACTTGGCGAGGATCCGCCTGAAGCGCCGTCAGCGAACGGGTCAGCGTCTGGTAGTTGGCGGGTAACTGTTGCAACAGGTATTTCACCAGCCCGCTATTGCCTTTTTCCAGCGCGAGACGCAGACGCGCCAAAATCGCCTGACTACTCTGCCCGCCCGCCCCTTTCCACGCCTCGAACAGCTTGTCACAGCTAGCGGGTAGCGACTGACCACTCAGCCAGATCGTCTGTGCGCCTTGCCAAGCCTGAGCCGCATGACCCGTCGCATATTGGGCATAATAGTAATTACAACGCGCCGCCACCGGCTGAGGCGGCTGAGGACTGAACGCCAGCAGGGTGATCCAATCCTCCCGGCGCGCCAACTCGTTGACATAACGTGCCGGCAGACTGCGCGCCGGCGGTAGGGTGGGGTATTGCTGCAAGAACAGCTTAATCTGCTGCGCGCTGACCTGAGAGAGACCCTGCGTCAGTACTCGGTAGGCAAGGTAAGGATAGAGCGGATAATCACGCAGTGTCGGCATCAGTTGATCGACCGTCGCCATCTGCTTATTATCCCAGGCCTGCTTAATCTGTTGATAGCGCGCCCGCTGCGCATCGAGTGAGTCTGCCGACGCGGATGCCGCGCCCAACACCAGGCACACGCCGACGCTCCAATAGCGCCAATTGCCCACCATGACCATGTTCTCTTTCCCTTACTGACTCTCGCGCTCCGCACGCGATCCGGATGATAACCGCCCCTACAGGATGTAAGGAGGGAGACCCTGTGAGATTCTATGACAGCGATTGTAGCAAAGCATTCCGTGCATCCTGGTATTCTTGCACTCTTTTACACCCACACTCCGCCGGGGATCCCCCCCATGAGTCCCTCATTTTTACCCCTTACGTCGCCAATCGCGGCGATTTCGAGTAAAACCGCTAGCGATCACAAGGAAAACCACGCGTATCACGCTATACTCGCGCTTTGTATTACACGCTGTCCGCGGGTCGTTGTTATCCGAAGATGAACGGGATACACTCCGCATCCAATAGCGATCCGCAGCGTATCCATTCGATAACAAGAGGCTCAGAGCAACGTGGCTCAATACGTCTATACCATGAACCGCGTCGGCAAAATCGTCCCGCCGAAGCGTCACATCCTGAAAGATATTTCCCTCAGTTTCTTCCCGGGTGCCAAAATCGGCGTGCTGGGGTTGAACGGTGCGGGGAAATCCACCCTGCTGCGCATCATGGCAGGGGTCGACACCGAGATCGAAGGGGAGGCTCGCCCACAACCCGGGATCAAGATCGGCTACCTGCCGCAGGAGCCGAAACTTAATCTGGAGCAGACCGTACGCGAGGCGGTGGAAGAAGCCGTCGGTGAAGTTAAGCGCGCGTTGACCCGTCTGGACGAGGTGTATGCGCTGTATGCCGACCCGGATGCCGATTTCGACAAGCTGGCCAAAGAGCAGGGTGAGCTGGAAGCCATCATTCAATCCCACGACGGTCACAACCTGGACAACCAGTTGGAGCGTGCCGCCGATGCCCTGCGCCTGCCGGCCTGGGATGCCAAGATCGCCAACCTCTCCGGGGGGGAGCGTCGCCGCGTCGCCATCTGCCGTCTGCTGCTAGAAAAGCCCGACATGCTGCTGCTCGACGAACCGACCAACCACCTGGATGCCGAATCCGTCGCCTGGCTGGAACGTTTCCTGCACGACTACGAAGGTACCGTGGTCGCCATCACCCACGACCGTTACTTCCTGGACAATGTCGCCGGCTGGATCCTGGAGCTGGACCGCGGCGAAGGCATTCCGTGGGAGGGGAACTACTCCTCTTGGCTGGAGCAGAAAGATCAGCGTTTGGCGCAGGAAGCCTCCGCCGAAGCCGCTCGTCGTAAATCCATTGAGAAAGAGTTGGAATGGGTGCGTCAGGGCGCCAAGGGGCGTCAGTCTAAGGGCAAGGCCCGTCTGGCGCGCTTCGAGGAGCTGAATAATACCGACTACCAGAAGCGTAACGAAACCAGCGAGCTGTTTATTCCGCCGGGACCGCGTCTGGGCGACAAGGTGCTGGAGGTCAGCAACCTGTCCAAGTCCTACGGCGATCGTCAACTGATCGATAACCTCTCCTTCGCCATACCTAAGGGTGCCATTGTCGGCATCATCGGTCCGAACGGCGCCGGTAAATCGACCCTGTTCCGTATGATCTCCGGGCAAGAGCAACCGGACAGCGGCGACATCACCCTGGGCGAAACTGTGGTGCTGGCCTCTGTCGATCAGTTCCGTGATGCGATGGATGATAAGAAAAGCGTGTGGGAAGAGGTTTCCGGCGGGCAAGACATCATGCGTATCGGTAACTTCGAGATCGCCAGCCGTGCCTATGTCGGCCGCTTTAACTTCAAGGGCACCGATCAGGGTAAACGCGTCGGCGAACTGTCTGGCGGTGAGCGTGGTCGCCTGCACTTGGCCAAGCTGTTGCAAGTCGGCGGCAACATGCTGCTGCTCGACGAACCGACCAACGACCTGGATGTCGAGACTCTACGTGCACTGGAGAACGCCCTGTTAGAGTTCCCGGGCTGCGCGATGGTGATCTCGCATGACCGTTGGTTCCTCGACCGTATCGCCACCCATATCCTCGACTACCAGGATGAGGGGCGTGTTGAGTTCTTCGAAGGTAACTTCTCGGAATACGAAGAGTACAAGAAGCGCACCCAAGGCGCCGAGGCGTTGCAGCCGCACCGCATCAAGTACAAGAAGATCACCAAGTAAGCGGCGGTCTGATCGACAAATGGGCTCCCACGGGAGCCCTTATTTATGGTGCGACTATCAGGCCAAGTCTTGCAGAATATCCAAGGCGTCCGACAGCTTCTTCACCCCGTAGACCGTCATGTTGGGGATGGCCTTTTTCGGCACGTTGGCATGAGGCACGATCGCTCGGCGGAAGCCATGTTTTGCCGCCTCAATGATACGCTCCTGACCGCTCGCCACCGGGCGTACCTCGCCCGCCAGCCCCACCTCCCCAAAGATCACCAGATCCTGTGGCAAGGGCCGATCTCGTAGGCTGGAGACCAGGGACATCAGCAACGCCAGATCGGCGCTGGTCTCCGCCACCTTCACCCCACCGACTACGTTGACGAACACATCCTGATCGGCCATCTGCAGCCCACCGTGACGGTGCAGCACCGCCAGCAGAATCGCCAGCCGGTTCTGCTCCAATCCCACCGCCACCCGGCGCGGGTTAGACATCATCGAGGTATCGACCAGCGCCTGAATCTCCACCAGCAAGGGACGGGTTCCCTCCCAGACCACCATCACCGAGCTACCGGCGGTGATCTCCTCGCCGCGGCTGAGGAAGATGGCCGAGGGATTACTGACCTCACGCAGCCCTTGCTCGGTCATGGCAAACACCCCCAACTCGTTGACCGCACCGAAGCGGTTCTTGTGGCTGCGCAGGGTGCGGAAGCGCGAGTCGGCGTCGCCATCGAGCAGTACCGAACAATCGATACAGTGCTCCAAGACCTTCGGCCCGGCCAACGAGCCATCCTTGGTCACATGGCCAACCATAATGATCGCCACCCCGCGCGTCTTAGCGAAGCGCGTCAGATAGGCCGCCGTTTCACGCACCTGGGCCACACTACCGGGCGACGACTGAATATCGGCCATGTGCATCACCTGGATCGAGTCGATAACCATCAGCTTCGGCTGTTCCTGTTCGGCGATCAGACAAATCTGTTCGATGCTGGTCTCCGACAGCATATTCAGCCCCTCCGTCGGCAAACCGAGACGATGGGCGCGCATCGCCACCTGTTGCAACGACTCCTCGCCGGTGACATATAGAGTCTTCATCTGCTGCGCCAGACGGCACAGGGTCTGCAACAACAGAGTACTCTTACCGGCGCCGGGATTCCCGCCGATCAGAATGGCGCTGCCGGGCACCACACCACCCCCCAGGACGCGATCAAACTCGACGAAACCGGTGGAGAAGCGTGGCAACGCCTCCAGGCTGATCTCCGACAGTTTTTGGACCTTGCTCAGGCCGCCGGCATCGCCGGCATAACCGGAGAGGCGAGCCCCACGCGCCGCCGGTGCCGCCGCTAGCCGCACCTCGCTGATACTGTTCCAAGCTTGGCAGGCCGAGCACTGCCCCTGCCAACGCGGGTAGTCGGCCCCACACTCGTTACAGACAAAAGCTCGTTTTACCGCCTTCGCCACCGCCACTCTCCTTATTACTGTTCACACCACCGTGCCACGTCACGCCCTAGCTGGACACCACACTCGCTTTCCCGGACTCGCCGTGCCAGCACAGAGGCTCAGTGTAGCAAGAAATGGATGAAAATACTGTGAATGCATACAGCGGTTAACGCTCTTCGTGTTTCAGGGTCGCGCTTAACACACACAACACGCCGATCAGATCCGCGTGACGAATGGCCATCGGCGCGCGTTCGTACACACAAGGTTTGGCGTGATAGGCGATACCCAATCCCGCGCGCTGGATCATCTTCAAATCATTCGCGCCATCGCCGATGGCCACCGTCTGCGCCAGAGGAATGCCGAGTTGCTGCGCCAGATCACACAGGGTGTCCTCCTTACATTGCGCATCCACGATACGCCCCTCCAGCCGCCCCGTCAGGCGTCCATGACGCACTTCGAGTCCGTTTGCCACCGCTGCGTGCAGGTTTAAACGCTCACGCAAGTGATCGGCAAAGTAGGTGAAACCGCCCGAGGCGATCGCCACATGCCAGTCGAAGGCTTGCAGTTTACGCACCAGGCTAGTTAGCCCCGGCATCAGTGGCAACCCCTCACGCACGCGTTGCAGGATGGCGGCATCGGCCCCCTCTAACGCCGCGACACGCTGCCGCAGGCTGGCAGCGAAGTCCAACTCACCACGCATCGCACGTTCGGTCACCGCTGCCACCTCGCCCCCCACACCGGCCAGACGCGCGATTTCATCGATACATTCGATGGTGATGGCGGTAGAGTCCATATCCATCACTAACAGGCCCGGTGAACGCAGGTGAGGCAGACGACCGAGCACCGCCACATCGAAGCCCTGCTCCATGGCGATCGCTGCCGCACGTGGCGGCATCGTGCCGGCGAGGCGTACCACCTGATAATCTTCGATACACCATGCCGCCACCACCACCATCGGCGCGGCCAAACGGCGCTGAAAGGCATGCAACGCCGCCTTATCCAGATGACGCCCATATAACAGCCACCCGGTATGCCCGGCACGATAATCTAACGGCATCACCTCATCGCCACTCAGCGACAACGGCAGACCGGGCCAGCGATAGATCTCCGCGGGCAGATCGCAAAAGGTAAGACTATTGGGCATAACCACTCCTCTCAAACACCATCCATGCGTCAAAACCGAGCCTCAAGCTATCCTATCGTTAAGGCTTCTGGCAACATAAAGTCATTACCGGTGTACAGGATCTCTCCATGGTTAAGGCCACACTTCGCTTCCGCCTGCATAGGACAGCTATCGTTCTGATCTGCTTAGCATTATTAGTCATTTTGCTGCAGGGGGCATCCTACTTTAGTCTGAGCCATCAACGGGCAAGGCTCGATCAGGTCGGCGAGTTAGCGCAAACCCTGGCGCAACAGGTCGCCGCCCGCCTGACACCGTTTATGAATGATGACTCGCCGGACAGCAAACGCATCGCGCCGATCCTTGAGGGGCTGACCCGCCATAGCCGTATCCTGGACGCGAGTGTCTACGCCCTAAACGGGACGTTGGTGGCACAAGCCGGGGAGCACATCAAGGTACGTGATCGCTTGGCGTTGGATGGACAACGGGCGGGCAGCTACTTTAATCATCAGATCGTCCAACCGATCGACGGCCACGATGGCCCGCTCGGCTTCTTACGCTTGACGCTGGATACGCACGTACTGGCCACCGAGTCACAGCAGGTCGATAACACCACCAACCTGCTACGGCTGATGATACTGCTGGCGCTGGCCATCGGCATCATCCTGGCGCGCACCCTGTTACAGACACAGCGCAGCCGTTGGCAGCAGTCCTCTTATCTATTGACGGCTAACGTCCCGATCGAGGAACCGCAGACGCAGGATGGCAACGAGACGGGCTCGGTGGAGGAATCGCCGGCGGATGTCCCAAGGCCCCCATCGCCCAGCTCACGCCCCTAAGCGCCCCAAAAAGCAAAACCCCGCCGAAGCGGGGTTTTTAGATGGAGGGAGTTGACCGTTAAGCCGGGTTCTGTCGTGGACAGTCATTCGTCTAGGCCAGCAATCGCTCACTGGCTCAAGCAGCCTACCCGGGTTCAGTACGGGCCGTACCTTATGAACCCCTATTTGGCCTTGCTCCGGGTGGAGTTTACCGTGCCACGGTCTGTTGCCAGCCGCGCGGTGCGCTCTTACCGCACCCTTTCACCCTTACCTGATCCCACTTTGCAGCGGGCCATCGGCGGTTTGCTCTCTGTTGCACTTGTCGTGGGCTCACGCCCCCCAGGCGTTACCTGGCACCCTGCCCTATGGAGCCCGGACTTTCCTCCCCTGCGCCCGTCTCCCCGAAGGGACGACGACACAGCGGCGACTGTCTGGTCAACTCCGGCGCGGATGATAGGCTATTCAGGCGTCGTTGTCACCTGATTGCTGCGCGAGTGCGTATTTATACAACGCATTCTTCTTCACGCCGTGGATCTCGGCCGCCAATGCCGCCGCCTTTTTCAGCGGTAGCTCCGCCTGGAGCAAGGCCAATGTACGCAGCGCCTCGGGGGATAAGGCCTCCTCGTCGGCTTGATAGCCCTCGACGATCAGTACCATCTCCCCCTTACGCCGATTCTCATCCTCGCGCACCCAGGCCAACAGTTGTGCGACCGGCGCACCATGAATATTTTCCCAGGTCTTGGTCAGCTCGCGCGCCAGCACCACATAGCGCGCGCCACCCAGCTCGCTCACCATATCCTCCAGACTCTCCAGCAGACGATGCGTCGACTCATAGAAGATCAGCGTGCGGGGCTCCTGCTGCAGAGCGCGCAGACGATCGCGTCGCGCCTTGCTCTTGGCAGGCAAGAAGCCTTCATAGCAGAAACGATCCGAGGGTACCCCGGCCGCACACAGCGCGGTAGTCGCGGCGCAGGCGCCCGGTAAGGGGACCACGCGAATCCCCGCCTCACGGCAACGGCGAACCAAATGGTAGCCAGGATCGTTGATCAGCGGTGTGCCGGCATCGGATACCAAGGCAATGCTCTGTCCGGCACGCAACTTGTCGATCAACAGATCGGCTTTCTGTTGTTCGTTATGGTCATGCAATGCGAAGAAACGCGCATTGATAGCAAAATGTTGTAACAGCATTCCCGTATGACGGGTATCCTCTGCCGCTATCAAATCGACCGCCTTCAGTGTCGCCAACGCCCGCTGGGTAATGTCCCCAAGGTTACCGATCGGCGTCGGCACCACATACAGCGTCGCTGCAGAAATGGCAGCCTGATCGTTTTGATTCATTGTTTCATCCGGTTTGTCGATTTAATATTGAGCATTCTGAAAAAAATTCACTGGGTACAGTATGCTTTCCTCAATCACTGTCCGCACCAAGTCCGGACGCCTCATCCCGCTGGTTCTGGCCGCCATGTTATTGGCCGCCTGCGCCGGGCGCGAATCCACCACGCCGCCGGCCCCCGTTCAGAGCGAGGCAACCGCATCCGCCGCCTACTATTTGCAGCAGATGCAGCAAAGTAGCGATGATAGCAAGGCTGATTGGCAATTACTTGCCATTCGTGCATTGCTGCGCGAAGGAAAACTGCCCCAGGCGGCCGAACTGTATGGCCAATTACCGCAACAACTGAGCGAGGCGCAACGCCAGGAACAACAACTGGTCGGCGCCGAATTAGCGATCGCCCGCCAGGCGCCGCAACAGGCCAATGCACTGCTCGCCAAGCTGGATGTCAGCCAACTCACCCCGGCGCAGCAACAACGCTACTATCAGGCGCTGATCGCCGCGACATCGGGAAAAACCACGCTGGCGCAACTCCGTGCTTACATCGCGCTGCAACCGTTACTGACGCAAGATGCCCAGCGTAAGGCCAACATCGACGCGACTTGGGCGGCGCTCAGTGGGCTTAGCCAGGCCGATCTCAACGGCATGGTGATCAATGCCAACGAGGATGTCCTACGCGGCTGGCTGGATCTACTGCGTCTATACCAAGATAACCGCCAAGATCCGGCGCTGCTTAAAGCGGCGATTAAGGACTGGCAGACGCGTTACCCCAACAACCCGGCGGCGGCGTTGCTGCCCTCCGCCCTGGATAACATTCTGCACCTACAAGCGGCCTCCACCGCGAACATCGCCTTGCTATTGCCCCTGAATGGTCAGGCGAAGGCCTTCTCCGATGCCATCGAGGCTGGCTTCAACGCGGCAAAGAATGGCGCCTTCAGCCAAAGTGTAGCGGCCACACCAGTTAGCGGCGCGACGGCAGCATCCGGCGCCGTCTCGGCCACACCGGCGGCGGCGGCGGCGGCGGCGACAGGCAGTATGCCAGCACCCGCGGACGTCAACGCCGCTGGTGCCGTCAGCCCTAGCGCACAGAGCGGCACAACCGATACGCCTAGCGCGGCAGCGGCGCCTGGCGACGCCAGCGTAGCGGCAGCGCAACCGCAACTGGACGCGGCAGGCGATCCCGTCGCCCCTAGCGTCAGCCCCGGCAACCCCGACGCCCATATCCAAGTGTATGACACCAGCACGACCCCATTGCCGGCGCTATTGGCTCAGGCACAGCAAGGCGGCGCCAGCCTGGTGGTCGGTCCGCTGTTAAAGAACAACGTCGAGCAACTCGCCAGCCTCTCTACACCCCTGAATATTCTGGCGCTCAATCAGCCGGAGCAGGTCAAGAATCAGCCCAATATCTGTTACTTCGCGCTATCACCCGAAGATGAAGCACGCGATGCCGCACGCCACATCTGGGACCAGGGTAAACGCACGCCGTTACTGCTGATCCCACGCACTCCGCTGGGGGATCGCGTCGCGAAGGCATTCGCCAGTGAGTGGCAATCCCTCGGAGGCGGAACGGTATTGCAACAGACCTTTGGCTCCAGTGCCGAATTGCGTAGTACCATCAACGGCGGTACGGGTATCCGTCTGACCGGGCAACCGGTCATGGTCGCTCCCGCCCAGTCCGCCTCGGTCACCATCGCAGGCCTAACCATCCCGGCACCGGCGCAACCGCCTGCCGCGAGTGGTGGCAATGTGGACGCGGTTTACATCATCGCCACCCCGGCCGAGCTGACGCTAATCAAGCCGATGATCGACCTGGCTAATGGGACCCATAACGGCATCGGGCTATATGCCAGCTCACGCAGCTATCAGGCTGGGGCCGGTCCCGACTACCGCCTAGAGATGGAAGGCATACAGTTCAGCGATATTCCGTTGCTGGCCGGTAGCGATCCCGCCATCCTGCAACAGGCCCCGGCTCAGTACCGCAACGACTATTCGCTGATGCGCCTATACGCCATGGGGGCCGACGCATGGACGCTGGCGAACCACTTTACCCAGATGCGTCAGATCCCCGGCTTCCAAGTCAAGGGCGCGACCGGGATGCTAAGCGCCAACTCGGACTGCGTCATCCAGCGGAAACTGCCATGGCTACAGTACCAACAGGGCAGCATCGTCCCGGTACAGTAAGCACGTCGCAGATCGGCGCGCACCATGAGCGGCATGCGCGCCGCTATCTGGAGCGCGCCGGGCTGCGTTTTCACGCCGCGAATGTGCGCCTACCTGGCGGTGAGATCGATCTGATCATGCGCGATGGCGCGACTTGGGTGTTCGTTGAGGTACGTTACCGCCGCTCTGACCGTTACGGTAGTGCCGCGGCTAGCGTCGATAGAGGCAAGCAACGACGCCTATTACGCGCCGCCGCCCATTGGCTGGCGGCACACAATCAGAGCCTAGAAACGGCAGACTGCCGTTTTGACGTTTTGGCAATCACCGGCGGGCAGTTACAATGGCTGCCCAATGCATTTGTCTGAAGCGCATACTCGCTTTTCAGGCTTTTCTGAATCAATGGATACTTACCGTGCTGGAAAGAATCAAAGGCTGTTTTACTGAAAGCATTCAAACTCAAATTGCCGCCGCCGAGGCCTTGCCTGATGCCATCTCCCGCGCGGCAATGACCTTGGTGCAGTCGCTACTCAACGGTAATAAAATTCTGTGCTGCGGTAACGGAGCCTCGGGGGCCAACGCTCAACATTTCGCCGCCACGCTGATCAACCGTTTTGAAACCGAGCGCCCTAGCCTGCCGGCGATCGCACTTAATGCGGATAGCGTGGTCTTAACCGCGATAGGCAATGATCGCCTCCACGATGAGATCTATGCCAAACAGGTGCGTGCCCTCGGGCATGCCGGTGACGTCCTGTTGGCCATCTCCACCCGTGGCAACAGCCGTGATATCGTGAAGGCCGTCGAGGCGGCGGTGACGCGCGATATGACCATCGTGGCATTGACCGGCTATGATGGCGGCGAGTTGGCTGGGCTGCTGGGGCAGCAGGATGTGGAGATCCGCATTCCCTCCCATCGCAGCACCCGCATTCAAGAGATGCACATGCTGACCGTCAATTGCCTGTGCGATTTAATCGATAACACCCTGTTCCCCCATCAGGCTGACTGAAGGAGTCGTCATGACGATGCGTTTTCCCCTAACCCGATGTTTCCCCCTGTTGCTGGTTCTCAGCGCGTTGCTCTTGCAAGGCTGTGTTGCCGCCGTGATCGGCAGTGCCACTATGGCAACGCAGGCCGCCAGCGATCCGCGTAGCGTGGGTACACAAGTCGACGATGGTACGCTCGAGGCGCGTATCTCCAATGCCCTGAGCAAAGATGCACAGCTGAAGAAAGAGGCGCGTGTGGTGGTCACCGCCTATCAAGGCCAGGTCCTGCTGACCGGGCAGGCACCGAGCCAAGAACTGATCAACCGCGCCAAGCAGATTGCCATGGGCGTCGAAGGCACCAAAGCGGTCTACAATGAGATTCGACGCGGGAATCCCGTCAGTCTGGGGACCGCCTCGGCCGATGCCTGGATCACCACCAAGGTGCGTTCTCAACTGCTCGCCAGCGATCAGGTGAAGTCGACCAACGTGAAGGTCACCACCGAAAATGGCGAGGTCTTCCTGTTAGGTCTGGTCACCCCGAAAGAAGGGCAAGCGGCGGCACAGCTCGCCAGCCGCGTCAGCGGTGTGAAACACGTCACTACCGCCTTTACGCTGTTGAAGTAACCCTCCCCGCTACGCCCCGCCAACGCGGGGCGTAGCAAGCGCTACAGATCATTACGCCGCAGGAAGCTCTCTCCCCCCAATTGACGCATTTGCCGCAGGATCCAGCGTTGACGCTGCCAGACATAACCCGAGGGAGCCTGGACATGAAAACGGTGCGGATTGGGGAGTACCGCCGCCAACAACGCGGCCTCGCTAGCCGTCAAGCGGCTGGCAGGCTTATGAAAGTAATGCTGGGCTGCCGCCTCCACCCCAAAGATACCCGGACCGAACTCGACGATATTCAGGTAGACGGTCAATATACGACGCTTACTCCACAGCAACTCCTCACCTAACGTGAGGCCTGCTTCCAACCCCTTACGTAACCAGCTACGGCCATCCCACAACAGCAGATTTTTTACCGTTTGTTGAGAGAGCGTCGAGGCGCCGCGCAATGGCCGACGCCCTTCATCGGCACGATCCAATACCCGCTCGATGGCGCCCAGATCGAATCCCCAGTGTTGAGGAAATTTCTGATCTTCGGCGGCGATCACCGCCAAGGCCATCTCCGGCGAGATCGCCGAAAGCGGCCGCCAACGCTGATGAGCGACATAACTAAAATCCCCCTCCAGCCAGGCGCCGATCTGACGTTGTATCATCACCGCCGAATAAGGCACCGGTAGAATGGCGAACAACAATAGGGCGGTGAGCCACATCCCGATCAACGCAACACACGCGCGCCCGCACCAGCGCCGCACACCTCGCCCAACGCGGCGCAGCGTCGCGGTTTCCCTCATCGAGTCATTTCCAGCACCTGTGCCACCAGCTTGTCGATCCCTTGCGCCGCCTCGGCAATCGAGCCAGCCAACATATAGGCCGGAGTGGTCACCACGCGTTGTGCCGTATCCACCACGATCTCATCCACCGGGCAGGCAACATGCTGCCCCCCCATGGCCTCGATGGCGGCGATGGTTCCCGCATCGTTGCCAATAGTCACTCGCACTGGCGCCCCCAGCAACTTGGGTAATAGCGCCGGCGCGATACAGATAAAGCCTAGCGGTTTACCGGCTTGATGCAGCTCCCTGACCAAGCGTTGCAGATCACTATCCACCCAGCACGCCGCCCCATCGCTTGCCAGGCTACTCAAGTTCTTCGCGGCACCGAAGCCCCCCGGAACGATCAAGGCATCCAGTTGGCTGGCATCCCCTTGTGCCAAGGGGGTCACCTCACCCCGAGCGATACGCGCCGCTTCGGCCAACATATTGCGCCGCTCTGCAACCGCCTCCCCACTCCGATGATCGATCACCTGCGTCTGTTCCCGATCCGGCGCCAAACATACCGCCTGTGCGCCGGCGCGAGACAACGCCAGCAACGTTAATACCGCTTCATGGATCTCGCTGCCATCGAACACACCACAGCCACTGAGTACTACGCCAACTCGTTTCATCGCTTCTCCTCACTCACCGGTTACGTGCGTTCATCGCGTTAGCGCCCGGCTCACAGAACGCCACCGTTAGCATTAACGCTGATGAACTATTCGATTTTATTTACCTTTTTAGCCCCAAGTGACGTCATCGTTCTCACTAGTAACTAATTCTAAGTAAGTCAACATATTGACGGTTTGTATTGGTAAAAAACAAAATGCATCACACATTTAAATGAATAAACTAACATTCATCATCAACTTGTTGGTATGTTGACAATGTTGTGCGTCGAACCGAATCACTCTAGTTACGCAAACCTTTTCTTGATAATTTCTCTCATCAACTATGCGTAGCTAGCCATTTTCCCTGGTGTTGGCGCAGTCGTTGCGCACCCCGACTCCGTCGGGGTCATTTTTTTGTCGCCTGAGCGACCCAGTCACGTAGCACGTCTACATCGTGGCGCCACTCCTGCTTCAGCTCCTCGATCCACTCCTGCACGTTATCCCACCAGGCAGGCAAGGTCGGCGTCTGGATCTGTTGTGCCAGTTGTTGCAGATGGCGTAATCCCACCGATCCGGCGGCCCCCTTGATCTTGTGCCCCTCTTCGGTGATCCCCTTCTGATCGCGCGCGGTCATATTGGATTCCAACACCGAGAGATAACCCGGCATCATCTTCTCGAAAACCGCCAGACTCTGATCGATCAGTTGCGGCCCAACCAGATCGAGATACTGCTGCAACATTTCGGTGTCCAACAATTCACCGGAGTCGTGCGCTGTGACGCCCGCCGCCGTGGATTTTGCCTCAGGCTCGCTATCCCAGAAGCGGCGGATCACCGCCGTCAACGCCGGAACAGCCAGCGGCTTACTCAGCACATCATCCATACCGGCATCCAGATATTCTTTTTTATCTTTCAATACATTGGCTGTCAGTGCCACCAGCGGTGGTAACGCGGCCTTACCGTAGCGTTGGCACAGGGTACGGGCGATATCCAGGCCGGTCATATCCGGTAGCTGGATATCCAACAGCACCAGATCGTACTCCTGCGGATCGAACATGGAGAGCGCCTCGGCACCGCTCATCGCGACCTCCACGCTATTCCCCATCTTCTCCAACACCGAGCGCGCTACGATGACGTTCAACTCGATGTCTTCGACGAGCAGAATATGCAACGCCGGCAGCGGCATCTCCTCATCGTCCTGCGGCTCACTGAGTGCCTCCGCGACCAATGGCGCCCGGATACTCAGGGTAAAGCAAGCGCCTTCGCCCGCCACGCTGCTGACGACAATATCGCCCCCCATCGCCTGGGCCAGACGCTTGGAGACGGCCAGACCGATACCGGTCCCCGTGGCCGGCTTGCCGCCGTTGCGATCCTTCACCTGGTAATACATAGCGAAGATCTTATCTTGCTCATCGCGTGGGATCCCGATACCGGTATCGCGCACCTCGAAGAACAACTTATCCGATGGCTCACGCCAGACGCGCACGCTGACCCCCCCCTGCTGCGTAAACTTGACCGCGTTACCGATCAGATTCCAGAGGATCTGACGCAAACGGGTGCCATCCGCCATGATCTTATGCGGCAGACCCGCCTCCGGCGTCAGCGTAAAATTCAATCCCTTCGGTTGCACCAGTAGGCCAGAGAGATTCTCCAGATCCGTCAGGAAACCGGTGAAGTCGATCTCTTGATTGTCCAACTGAACCTTGCGGCGCTCAAGCTTATCCATCTCTATGATATCGTTAAAAATATTACCAAGAGTGATGGCGCTGACATGGATGGTTTTCAGGTATTTGAGTTGCTCATCATTCAACTCAGTATCCAACAGGATACGGCTGAGACCGACGATGCCGTTCAGCGGGGTACGTAATTCATGGCTGATGGTTGAAATGAACGTCGTTTTATCGCGGCTCGCGTTCTCTAATGCATCTTGGTAGCGTTTACGTTCGGTGATATCGCGCCCGAAGCCCATCAGGCCATGACGCTTACCGACGCGATCGTAGAATGGCACCTTACGTAGCTCGAAGCAGGCCTTGCGCCCATCGGGATAGACCAGCCACTGTTCATAAGTCAGCGAGACATTGTGGCGAAATACCTTCTCATCCGTCTCGATCACCTTCTGAGCGATATCCTCATCGTACACATCGCGCGGCGTCAGGCCGATCAGCTGCTTCTCGCTCTTGCCAGTTAACAGCTCCATGGCGCGGTTGCAGCCGGAAAACTCACCGTTCTCGTTGCGGTAGTACACCAGGTCTGGGGAGGAGTCGAGGAAGGAGCGCAACAGCGCGGACTGTTGCTCGAGTTCGACCTGGGCCAGTTCACGCTGATCGATCTCATGCTGGAGGGTGTCCAGCACCTGCAAACGAGCCTCCTCGGCCTTGACGCGATCGGCGATCTCTTGATTGAGCTGGGTAATGTTGTCCTTAAGCTGCTGATTCAGCTGCAAGTCACGGTGGCGCATCTCTTCGAGCTTATTGACCAACTTGCTCAGACGCTGGCGCGACTCTTCCAATTGCTCCACCACCACCGAGAGGAAATACACGGCCCACGGGGTGATCAACAATCCGAAGAATACCGAACGTACCACGTCGATACTGTCCACCTGGCCGCGCAACAACATGGTCACGGCCAGCTGCACCACCATCGCCAACAGCACTAACGCTAAAGCCAACAGGATGGAGAAGCGCACCAGCCCGAGTTTTACCATTAAATCAACGTAATACTGGGCTAATACCCGAATTTGTTTCATCTTGCACTCCCCGGCAGTTTTCACGGTTTAATCATACCGTAAAACCGGCGCTAAGGGGTTGGGCGCAATCGGGTTAGCGCGTTAGCACGCCGAGGCTTGACCGCCATGACACAGCAGATAATCGTTGATGGCCACCATGCCCGTCCAACGGTTCTCACACCATTGCGGCGCCAACAGCGTCGGACGGCGCGCGCTGGCGGAAATACGGTGATAGATCACCTCTGGCGGCGTGTGGCGGATCATCTCGCCAGCCGTGTGTACATACTGATCCAGCGTCAATGCTGGCAGACGCCCGGCCTGCCAGGCCTTGGCCATCACGCTACCGCTGACAATATGCAACGGATGCAACTTGATCCCTTCAACACCGGTCTCGACCACCCGTTGTAGCGTCGCCAGACAATCCGTATGGCTCTCTCCGGGTAAGCCGACGATCAGATGGCTACAAACCTTCAGTCCGCGTGCGCGTGCGGCGCGCGTGGTGCGTTGGTAGCAGGCAAAATCATGCCCACGGTTGATGCGGTGTAGGGTGCGATCGTGGGCACTCTGCAATCCCAACTCCAACCAGACCTCATACCCCTGATCACGGTACTCCGCCAATAGGTCGAGTACACTTTCCGGCACACAGTCGGGACGCGTTCCCACGCACAACCCCACCATATCCGCCTGCTGGAGCGCCTCTTGATACATCTGACGCAGTATACAAACCTCGGCATAGGTACTGGTATAGGCCTGAAAATAGGCGAGATAACGCCGGGCGCGATTCACTTTACGCGCCTGTGCCGCCAGTTGCTCGGCAATGCTGCGCTGCTGCATCTGCTCATCGGCAAAGGAGGCGACGTTGCAAAAGGTGCAGCCCCCACGACCGAGCGTACCGTCACGATTGGGGCAACTGAAGCCACCGTGCAAGGTCAGTTTATGGATTTTTTCTCCGTAGCGGCGCTGCAAGTCGGCACCGAACATATTCACTAATTGCTGCAACTGCATAATCGACTACACGCCCCATCTCACCCGCTGGCAAAGCGGACTAGTATACGCTGCACCACGGCGTTCCGCGCCCCCCACCTGCCGATGTCGCGTACCGCCCGAGAGAGCGATGAGTACGGCGATGAAAAAAATGACTGCATATTCAATGCCAAAAACGTTAACTCTCGGCCAAAAAACAGTCATGGCGGTAGAATATTTCATCAAACCAAAAACAAAATTAATCATCGCCATTGCATTAATTTTTGAAATTTTACTCCACTCAATCAACATTCAGCAGCATAGCATGACCTCATTGGTGGGATTTCATAGTGAGCAACGTTTAACGATTAGTGGGGTAAGCACACAGAGCGCGCCTGACGCGCCAACCTTATTTTTATTTTAAAATCAATGTGATGATTCAAAAAACGCCACATTAAACTGTGATATACCCCACATTTGACCTGAGAAATCTTTCCCGATAAGTTGAAAAGCCGCCGGAAATAAAATCAATAACCATCCGTGCGGCACAACATCACATCACAGTCATCCGGTTATTTATGTCCCCCGCGTAACGAGCGACAGCTTGCTTGTGAATACTGATGCAAGCGGCTGCCCGGCGGGCGGATCTCCCGCGCAAGCGTACGGGGGCTCTGCCCGTCACAGGTTGCCGCGCTCAGCGGCGGGGTACGCAGAGCTTGGGGAGGTTCACTGAATATGTTGTACGATGCATCCCACGAAAGGGATAACTGCGGCTTCGGCCTGATTGCCCATATCGAAGGCGAACCGAGCCATAAGGTCGTGCGGACCGCCATCCACGCCCTAGCCCGCATGCAACACCGCGGCGCTATCTTGGCCGACGGAAAAACCGGTGATGGTTGCGGGCTATTATTGCAGAAACCTGATCGCTTCCTACGCATGGTCGCGGAAGAGCGTGGCTGGCGTCTGGCGAAAAACTATGCTGTCGGCATGTTGTTCCTCAGCCGTGACGCCGAACAGGCACGCGACGCACAGCGCATCGTCGAAGAGGAGTTACAGAACGAAACCCTCTCCATCGTCGGTTGGCGTGAAGTCCCGGTCAATCAAGAGGTGCTCGGCGAGATCGCCCTCTCCTCGATGCCACGTATCGAGCAAATCTTTATCAACGCGCCAGCCGGATGGCGACCGCGCGATCTGGAGCGCCGCCTGTTTATCGCTCGGCGGCGCATCGAAAAACGTATCCACGATCCCGACTTTTATGTTTGTAGCCTCTCCAACCTGGTGACCATCTACAAGGGATTGTGCATGCCGGCCGATCTGCCGCGCTTCTACCGTGATCTGGCTGATCTGCGCATGGAATCGGCCATCTGCCTGTTCCACCAACGCTTCTCGACCAATACCGTACCACGTTGGCCGCTGGCGCAGCCGTTCCGTTATCTGGCCCATAATGGTGAGATCAATACCATCACCGGTAACCGTCAATGGGCACGGGCACGAACCTATAAATTCAAGACGCCACTGATCCCTGATTTGCACGATGCGGCCCCCTTCGTCAACGAAAGCGGCTCCGATTCCAGCTCATTGGACAACATGCTAGAGCTGCTACTCAGCGGGGGGATGGACATCGTGCGCGCCATGCGTCTACTGGTGCCACCGGCCTGGCAGAACAACCCGGATATGGATCCCGATCTGCGCGCCTTCTTCGATTTTAACTCGATGCACATGGAGCCTTGGGATGGTCCGGCGGGCATCGTGATGTCCGACGGGCGCTTCGCCGCCTGTAACCTGGATCGCAATGGCCTGCGCCCGGCGCGCTATGTGATCACCAAAGATAAGCTGATCACCTGCGCCTCGGAGGTCGGGATCTGGGAGTACCAACCCGATGAAGTGGTCGAAAAAGGGCGCGTCGGCCCCGGCGAACTGATGGTGATCGACACGCGTTCCGGCCACATCTTCCATTCGCAGGAGACCGACGACGATCTGAAGAGCCGCCACCCCTACCGCGAGTGGATGGAGAAGAACGTACGCCGCCTGATCCCCTTCGAGGATCTGCCTGACGATCAGGTCGGCAGTCGCACCCTGGATGACCGCACGCTGCTTAGCTACCAGAAACAGTTTGCCTACAGCCGCGAAGAGATCGAGCAGATCGTGCAGGTTCTGGGGGAGAATGGCCAAGAAGCCACCGGTTCGATGGGTGACGACACGCCATTCGCCGTGCTCTCCAGCCGACCACGCCTGATCTATGACTATTTCCGCCAACAATTCGCGCAGGTGACCAACCCCCCGATCGATCCGCTGCGTGAGGCGCACGTCATGTCGCTCTCCACCAGCATCGGGCGCGAAATGAACGTCTTCTGCGAGGCGGAAGGCCAGGCGCACCGCTTAAACTTCAAGTCGCCAGTGCTGCTCTACTCCGACTTCGTTCAGTTGACCGGACAAGACGAGGAGTACTACCGCGCCGAGACGCTAGACATTACCTTCGACCCGCAACAGCGCGATCTACGCCAAGCCATCGCCGAACTGTGCGAGGAGGCCGAGCGCCGGGTACGCCAGGGCGCCGTCATGCTGGTGCTCTCCGATCGCGCCATCGGCATACAGCGCCTGCCGATCCCCGCCCCGATGGCCGTCGGTGCCGTACAGCAGCGCCTGGTGGAGCAGAACCTGCGTTGCGACGCCAACATCATCGTCGAAACGGCCAGCGCTCGCGACCCGCACCATTTCGCCGTGTTGCTCGGCTTCGGCGCCACCGCCATTTATCCCTATCTGGCCTATGAAACGCTGGCCAAACTGGTGGATAGCGGGGCTATCACCCGCAGCTACCGCCAGGTGATGCTGAATTACCGTAATGGGATCAACAAGGGGCTGTACAAGATCATGTCCAAAATGGGCATCTCGACGGTGGCCTCTTACCGCTGTTCCAAGCTGTTCGAGGCCGTCGGGCTGCACGCCGAGATCTGTGCGCTCTGTTTCCCCGGCGTCGTCAGCCGTATCGGCGGTGCCGATTTCAGCGACTTCCAACAAGACCTACACAACTTGGCGCGCCGTGCCTGGCTAGCTCGCCAGCCCTTGGAACAGGGCGGCCTGTTGAAGTATGTGCATGGCGGCGAATATCACGCCTATAACCCGGATGTGGTGCGTGCCCTACAACAGGCGGTGAACAGCGGTGAATACCAGGACTATCAGCGTTATGCAGAGCTGGTCAATCACCGCCCGGTGGCCACGCTGCGCGATCTGCTGGCACTGCGCCCCGCCGCGCAACCGCTCGATCTGGCGCAGGTCGAAGCGGAGCAGGGCCTCTTCCAACGATTTGACACCGCCGCCATGTCCATCGGTGCCCTGAGCCCCGAAGCGCATGAGGCGTTGGCCCAGGCGATGAACAGTCTCGGCGGCTTCTCTAACTCCGGCGAGGGCGGCGAAGATCCGGCGCGCTACCGCACCGATAAGGTCTCTCGCATCAAGCAGGTTGCCTCTGGACGCTTCGGCGTTACCCCAGCCTACCTGGTCAATGCCGACGTGATCCAGATTAAGGTGGCACAAGGCGCCAAGCCAGGTGAAGGCGGTCAGTTGCCCGGCGATAAGGTTACCCCTTATATCGCCAAGCTGCGCTACTCGGTGCCCGGCGTCACACTGATCTCCCCCCCTCCTCATCACGACATCTACTCGATCGAGGATCTGGCGCAGCTGATCTTCGATCTCAAGCAGGTCAACCCGCGTGCCCTGATCTCCGTCAAGCTGGTTTCCGAACCGGGCGTCGGCACCATCGCCACTGGGGTCGCCAAGGCTTATGCCGATCTGATCACCATCGCCGGCTACGATGGCGGCACCGGCGCCAGCCCGCTCTCCTCGGTGAAGCATGCCGGCTGTCCCTGGGAACTGGGCCTGGTGGAGACCCAACAGGCACTGGTTGCCAACGGCTTACGCCATAAGATCCGCCTCCAGGTCGATGGGGGCCTGAAGAGCGGCGTCGACATCGTCAAGGCGGCGATCCTCGGTGCAGAAAGCTTCGGCTTCGGCACCGGGCCGATGGTCGCCCTAGGCTGTAAGTATCTCCGCATCTGCCACCTGAATAACTGTGCGACTGGGGTCGCGACTCAGGATGAGAAGTTACGTCGCGACCATTTCCATGGCCTACCGTTGCGCGTCAGCCATTACTTCCACTTTATTGCCCGTGAGACCCGAGAGCTGATGGCGCAACTCGGCGTCCGCCGCCTGGTGGACCTCATCGGGCGTACCGATCTACTGACGACACTCGACGGCATCACCGCCAAGCAGAGTCGCCTGGATCTGGCACCACTGCTGGAGACGGCCACACCGCATCCAGGCAAGGCACTGTACTGCACCGAGGGTAATCCCCCCTTCGACGCGGGCCAGCTCAATCAGAGCCTGCTCTCCCAGCTAGAGGAGAATATCGCCAACCGCCAGGGACGCACCCTGTTCTGCGACATCCATAATACCGACCGTTCGGTAGGCGCCTCGCTCTCCGGCGCCATCGCCGAGCGTTACGGGGAACAGGGCATGGCCAGCGCACCGCTGAAGCTGCAATTTAACGGGACCGCCGGCCAGAGTTTTGGCGTATGGAACGCCGCCGGCGTCGAGCTGACGCTGACGGGGGACGCTAACGACTACGTCGGCAAGGGAATGGCGGGCGGACGGATCGTCGTCCGGCCACCGGTCGGATCCGCCTTCCGCAGCCATGAGGCCAGTATCATCGGTAACACCTGCCTGTACGGCGCCACCGGCGGGAAGCTGTTCGCCGCCGGACGAGCCGGCGAGCGTTTCGCCGTGCGTAACTCCGGCGCCCTCACGGTTGTCGAGGGGATCGGGGATAACGGCTGCGAATATATGACCGGGGGCATCGTCTGTATCCTAGGACGCACCGGCATCAACTTCGGTGCCGGGATGACGGGCGGCTTCGCCTACGTCCTCGACGAAGATGGCGAATTCCGTAAACGCGTCAACGCAGAGTTGGTCGAGGTATTGGGCATGGCCGATCTGGCGATCCACGAGGAGCATCTGCGCGGAATGATCACCGAGCATGTCCGGCTGACCGGCTCAGGACGCGGCGAGGCGATTCTGGCCGACTGGCCACACTGGGCTGCGCGTTTCGTCCTGGTCAAACCCAAGTCCAGTGACGTGAAAGCGTTGCTGGGACACCGTAGTCGCTCCGCAGCCGAGCTGCGTGTTCAGGCCCAATAAGGAGGCGGAGAAACCATGAGTCAGAATGTTTACCAGTTTATTGACCTACAACGCATCGATCCGCCGAAAAAGCTTTTAAAACAGCGGCAGGGTGAGTTTGTCGAGATCTATGAGCCCTTCTCCGACAGCCAGGCGCAGGCGCAGGCCGACCGTTGTCTCGCCTGCGGCAACCCCTACTGTGAGTGGCGTTGTCCGCTGCACAACTACATCCCCAACTGGCTGAAGCTGGCCAACGAGGGGCGCATCCACGAGGCGGCCGCGCTGGCGCATCAAACCAATAGCCTACCCGAGGTATGTGGCCGCGTCTGCCCACAAGATCGCCTGTGTGAAGGCGCCTGTACCCTGAACGACGAGTTCGGCGCCGTCACCATAGGCAGTATCGAGCGCTATATTACCGACAAGGCTCTGGCCGAAGGCTGGCAACCCGATCTCGGCGACGTCCAGCCCAGTGGCAAACGAGTGGCGATCATCGGTGCGGGGCCTGCCGGACTCGCCTGTGCCGATGTGCTGGCCCGCAGTGGCGTCCAAGCCGATGTCTTTGACCGCCACCCGGAGATCGGCGGCCTACTGACCTTCGGTATCCCAGCCTTTAAACTAGAGAAGCAGGTGATGATACGCCGGCGCGAAATCTTCAGCGCCATGGGTATCCGCTTCCATCTGAATTGCGAGATCGGGCGTGATGTGGCGCTGGAACAGCTGCTGCAGGAGTATGACGCCGTATTTCTCGGCGTCGGCACCTACCGCGCGCTGCCCGGAGGATTGGCCAATGAACAGGCGCCGGGCGTACTCGCCGCCCTCCCCTACCTGATCGCCAACACCCGCCATCTTATGGGGTATCCGGAAGAGGCTCAGACCCCTTATATTTCGATGCAGGCCAAGCGCGTGGTAGTGCTCGGCGGCGGCGATACCGCCATGGATTGCGTGCGTAGCGCCCTACGCCAAGGCGCCACACAGGTGACCTGTGCCTACCGTCGTGACGAGGCGAACATGCCGGGCTCACGCCGTGAGGTGAAGAATGCGCGCGAGGAGGGAGCCGAGTTCCGTTTCAACCTCCAGCCGCTGGCCATCGAAACCAACGCCGCCGGGCGAGTCTGTGGCGTGCGCATGGCGCAGACCGAACTGGCTGAAGCCGATGCTACGGGACGGCGCGCGATACGCATTATCCCCGGTTCGGAGATCACGCTGGCGGCCGACGCGGTACTCTTAGCATTCGGCTTTCGCCCGCACGATCTCCCTTGGCTAGAGGCTCACGATGTGGCCCGCGATCCTCAGGGACGGATCCTCGCCAGTGCACAGGGGGACTACCCCTACCAGACCAGCCATCCGCAGATCTTCGCCGGTGGCGATGCGGTACGTGGCTCTGACCTGGTGGTGACGGCGATCGCCGAAGGGCGCCAAGCCGCACAGGGTATTCTCGCCTATCTCGGGTGTTAATCCTCCCCGCAGAGGGCGGCTAAACCGCCGCCCTCTCATCCCGGCTCGCTACATACCGTCGCCTGTTGGCACGCCATACTCTCGCCCGCCGCCTGCTCCTCACCGGCGAAACGCAAAAACAGATCACGTAACCATTCGATCGCCGGATCGTGATGCACCCGGTGATGCCAGATCAGACGGGTGTAGAAGGGGCTGGCCGCGCTGGGATAAGGTAGGATCGTCAATTCCGCCATCCCGGCAAAGTAGCGGGCGGTCTGTAACGGCAGCGCCAGGACAAAGTCGGTCTGCGTCAGGATCATCGGCGCCGCCAGAAAGTAAGGCACCGACATGGCAACATCGTACTCCGCCTGCGGACCGGTCAAAGGATGGCCCACCGCCGCCCCCGGCGCGCCGTCATGCAGACTGATCTGCAGGCGGCGATAGGCATTGATCTGCGCCAGCGTTGGCGCTTCTCCACGCCGTAACTGACGCGCTAGCGGATGTTCACGGCGTACCAGGCAGACGATCTCCGTCCGAAAGAGATTCACTTCATGAAAGTCGGCAGGTAGCTCGATCAACGGATAGATGGCCAGATCCATACGGCCGAATTTCAGGCTGGAGAAGAGATCATCACCGATCGGCAAGATGGCGATCCGTGCCTGAGGTGCCTGCTGAAACAACGCCTTCACCACGCGCGAGAAGATCATCCAGACGCCGTTATCTACCGCGCCAAGCGATAGGGTGCGTTGCAACGCCTGCGGGTCAAACTGATAGGGCGTCGTCAGATGATCGAGCGCTTGCAACGCACAGGTCACCCGCGGCATCAGCTCGTATGCCCGGGCGGTCGCCTGCATGCCATACCCCCCTTTGACAAACAGGGCATCCTGAAAGATGGTACGCAACTTGGTCAATGCGCGACTGGCCGCCGCCTGACTCATCCCCATGCGCGTCGCCGCCTGTGATAGCGAGCCGGTTTCCACCAACGCACGAAATAAAGCGAGCAATTCACTGTCCACCGCGACATTATTCAATTTACGCATGATCATTATCCGGAAATAAGCATTTATCTCCCTCTACAGATAACCTACTATCTTTATAAAAGAAATCATTACCGAATTAAATTACGTGACTATCATCAAATTATTCTTATCAGGCCGCGAGACACCACTGTTCTTTTAATCAATTAGGAAAATACAAGCTAGTGTAATACCATTAAAATTAAAACCATATAATATATTCTCCTGCATAATAATCATCTGCGCCATGTAATTAATCGAACTCGCGTATCATTTATCATCGCCTGATTGATGACCTAGGCGTATGCCAGGTCATAGCAAATTCCCCTTTTGGGATAGCGCGGAGGGTCAATTCGCCCGCCCCTCCTCTGAGGATCAACATGGATTATTGCAACGTTAGGAGAATACTATGCTGCGTACAACCAAAAGAGGCCTGATCGTCGGCGCCATCGCATTGGCCATCGGCACCCTCTCCCTCAACCTGCAAGCCGCAGGCATGCCAGCCGCACCCGCCGTCGGAAATCTCGGTTCTGTCGTCGTCGATCCCTATGGTAACGCTCCCTTAACCGCCCTCATCAACCTCAACGGGAAAACCCTCTCCAACGTCAAAGTTACGGTGCATGGAAAAGGGAAGAATGGTGTCGCAATCAGTTATCCGGTCGGCCAACAATCCTTACTGACCTATGATGCCATCCCTATTTTTGGTCTGTATCAAAAACACGATAATAAGGTCACCATCGAATACAGTTTGGCAGGAAAAACCAAGAAAGATGACTATATCATTCGGACATCTGCCATCGTTAATAAATATATGGACAACCGCTCACTCAGCGATTTACAACAGGTGAAAGTGGTAAAAGTCGCGCCAGATTTTAAAGATCGCCTGTATCTAGTGAATAGCCATACCTTTACACCGCAAGGCTCCGATTTACACTGGAGCGGAGAAAAAGATAAGAATGCTGGCTTACTCGACGCGAATCCTGCCGCCGGCTCGCTACCCTTCGACATCGCCCCCTTTACCTTCATTGTCGATACTCAGGGAGAATATCGCTGGTGGCTCAATCAGGATGCGCTGTATAGCGCTCATGACGTAGACGTCAATCGGCGCGGCTACCTGATGGGGATCCGCGAGACCCCTCGCGGTACCTTCACCGCCGTTCAGGGGCAACGCTGGTATGAGTTCGATATGCTAGGTCAGGTGTTAAATAATCACCGCTTGCCGCGCGGCTACCTGGATGCGACCCACGAATCGGTGGAGACCCCACGAGGTACCGTGCTGCTACGTGTCGGCAAGCGTAACTACCTGCGGGAAGATGGCCAGCGGGTCCACACCGTGCGCGACCATATCTTAGAGGTGGATAAGTCCGGCCGCGTCGTCGACGTGTGGGATCTCAACCTCATCCTCGACCCGTTGCGTGACAGCCTGCTCGGTGCTCTCGATGCCGGCGCGGTGTGCGTTAACGTCGACCTGAACCACGCCGGGCAGCAAGCCAAGCTAGAGCCAGATACCCCGTTCGGTGACGCGCTGGGCGTCGGCCCGGGGCGCAACTGGGCCCACGTCAACTCCATCGCCTATGATCCTAAGGACGATAGCATCATCCTCTCCTCCCGCCATCAGGGAGTCGTCAAGATCGGGCGTGACAAGCAGGTGAAGTGGATCCTGGCGCCGGCAGAGGGATGGAATGAACAACTGTCCAGCAAGCTACTCAAGCCGGTCGATGCGAAAAATAAGCCACTGGCGTGTAATGCGAAAGGTGTATGCGACAACAGCGACTTCGACTTCGTCTATACCCAGCACACGGCCTGGCTGTCGCCGAAAGGGACGCTGACGGTATTCGACAATGGTGATGGCCGCCACCTGGAGCAACCGGCGCTGCCCACTATGAAATACTCACGTATCGTCGAGTACAAGATCGATGAGAAAAATATGACGGTGCAACAGGTCTGGGAATACGGTAAGGATCGCGGCTACGAGTGGTACAACCCGATCACCTCGATCGTCGAGTATCAGCCGGATCGCGACACCATGTTCAGTTTTGGTGGATCCACCAATCTATTCGAAGCTGGCCAACCCACCATCGGGCGCCTGAATGAGATCGACCATAAGACCAAAGAGGTCAAGGTCGAACTGGATGTGCTATCCGATAAACCCAACCAGACACATTATCGCGCACTACCCATCCGTCCGCAGGGACTGTTTCTGTAATGCCGCCGCGTACGTCCTGCAGGGCGTACGCGAGTCATCTCTATGAGGAAAGGAGTATCCATCATGCGTATCACTCTGACTAAGCATTCACTCAGCATGCTGCTCGGCAGCGCCCTGCTAGCCTGTTCCCTCAGCGCGAGTGCCTTCAGCGAAGGCACCGATTATGTGGTGCTGGACAAGCCAATCCCCAATGCACAGGGTACCCTAATCAAGGTCTTTAGCTACGACTGTCCCTTCTGCTACAAGTATGACAAGGCGGTGACCGGGCCGGTGGTGGAGAAAGTAAAAGGGGCAGTACGCTTCGAACCCTATCACCTGGATACCAAGGGAGTCTATGGCCCACAGGCAAGCGAATTGTTCGCCGTGCTGCTGAATAAAGATCGCGCCGCCGGTCTCTCTACTTTTGATGAGGCGTCTCAATTCAAGAAGGCCAAGTTTGCCTACTACACCGCCTATCACGACAAGAAAGAGCGTTGGGGAGATGGCAAGGATCCGGCGGCCTTTATCCAGACTGGGCTCCAGGCCGCCGGATTAAGCCAGGCCGAGCTGGAGCAAGGCCGCAACGATCCGGCGGTGCAGAAAACCTTAGCCGAGTGGAAAGGCGCCGCCTATGATGTCGCCAAGATCCAAGGCGTCCCTGCCTATGTAGTCAACGGTAAGTACCTGATCATGACCAAGAGTATCAAGTCTATCGACTCGATGGCCGCGTTGGTCAACGAGCTGGCCGCTAAATAGCCTAAGGAGAGACGCTATGTTTGCAACACTGTGGCATGATCTGCGCCGAAATCCACTGACAACCTTGGTTCGTTGGCAAGATCGGCGTTTCCTGTGGCTACTGATGGCCCTGGTGATGGGCGGTTTGGTCGTCCTGGCACACGCCTTCTTTCAGATCTACCTGTACATGGCGCCCTGCGAACAGTGCGTCTACATCCGCTTCGCCATGCTGGTAATGGTAATCGGAGGGTTGGTCGCGGCCATCAATCCCCGCAACCTGCTTCTGAAGCTGTTTGGCTGCCTCGCCGCCTTCTATGGCACGGTGATCGGCATGGGATATTCCATTAAGCTGAATGCCATCCACCACGCGGTGCACAGTCCTGATGCCTTATTCGGCGTACAGGGTTGCTCGGCCGAGCCTCACTTTCCTTTTGGGCTACCGCTAGCCGACTGGTCCCCTTCCTGGTTCAAGCCGACAGGCGACTGTGGCTACGACGCACCAATGGTTCCCCAAGGCGTCAGCCTGGACGGTGTGCAGCGTTGGTTTATCGATATGTATGTCCAGGCCGATGGCTGGTATCTGATCCCATCGATGAAGCTGATGAACATGGCCCAGGCCTGTTTCCTGGCGTTCGCACTCTGTTTCGCGATCCTGACGATCATGACCCTGGCCTGGGGGATCCATCTGTGGCGTACACGTACTGCGGCCGCCAGCCATTCTCCCTCTACCCCACGTTAATCTAGCGGCGGAGTTTCACTCCGCCGTTTACTCCTCTCCTGAGCAACAATCACCGGCGATAGTTTGATGCGACTCACGCTTCCTTCTATTTCACCTTGATGGAGTATTACTCCGTATAATAAATTCATATGGAGCACAGTTTACACATACCAACAAGGTGAGGGTCTATGTCGGTATTCACCACACTACAGCAGAACATCGAGCGCAATGGCGCCTTAATCGTTTCCTGTCAGCCGGTCCCGGCTAGCCCGATGGATCGTCCGGAGATTGTCGCCGCCATGGCCAGCGCCGCCGTGCAAGCTGGCGCCGCCGCGCTACGCATCGAAGGCATCGCCAACTTGCACGCCGTACGGGCCTGCGTCAACGTGCCGATCATCGCTATCCTCAAACGCGATCTGGATGACTCCCCAGTACGCATCACACCGTTCCTGGCCGATGTCGATGCCTTGGCGCAGGCCGGCGCCGATATTATTGCCTTCGATGGTACCCAGCGCAGACGCCCGGTGAGCCGTGAGGCTCTGCTGGAACGAGTCCATGCGCACGGTTGTCTGGCGATGGCCGACTGCTCCAGCCTAGAGGATGGCCTCGCGTGCCAGCAACTCGGCTGCGATCTCATCGGTACCACGCTCTCCGGCTACACCTCCGAGCCGACACCGAGCGCACCCGATCTGGCGCTGGTTGCCGCCCTAAGTGAAGCCGGATGCCGGGTCATCGCTGAGGGACGTTATAACACCCCGGCGCAAGCCGCTCAGGCGCTCGCACAGGGTGCCTGGGCTGTCACCGTCGGTTCGGCGATCACCCGTATCGAACATATCTGTCAGTGGTACTGTCAGGCCCTCTTAGCGGAAACACAACATGACTATTCTGGCCATTGATCTCGGCGGGACCAAACTCGCCAGCGCGCTGGTTAACAACACGGGGGAGCTCAGCGAGCGCCTCGAAGTCATGACGCCAGACAAGGGCGATCCCCGCGCCTTGGAGATAGCATTAGGCCAGTTATTAGCCCACTACCATGGACAGGCACAACGAGTGGCCGTCGCCTCCACAGGGATCATCCACCAGGGTGTATTGACCGCCCTGAATCCCGCTAATCTAGGTGGCCTAAATCGTTTCCCGCTGCAGGCCTGCATCGAACGCCTCAGCGGTTTACCCTGCCAACTGCTGAACGATGCGCAAGCCGCCGCTTGGGCGGAATATCTCGCCCTAACACCTGCCGGGCAGGATATGACCTTCATCACCGTCTCGACGGGTGTCGGCGGCGGCATCGTGCTCGATGGTCGGCTACGAGTCGGCCATGGCGACTTCGCCGGCCATCTCGGGCACACGCTGGCCGATCCAGCTGGGCCGCGTTGTGGCTGTGGGCGCATCGGTTGTGTCGAAGCTATCGCCTCAGGACGAGCCATTGCGGCGGCAGCGCAGGGGATGCTGGCTGGATTGGACGCGCGCGCCATCTTCCAATATGCGGCGGCGGGCGACGATCAGGCGCGCCGCCTAGTGGATCGCTCGGCACAAACGATCGCTCAGTTGATCGCCGACTTACGCGCCACCTTAGATATACAGCGTGTGGTGCTCGGTGGTAGCGTCGGGCTGGCATCGGGTTATCTGGAGCAGGTCCAACATCATCTGTACCAGATGCCACAGGCTTATCATGCCACGCTCTCTCTGGCGCATCACCGGCGTGATGCCGGATTGATCGGGGCAGCCCTCTGGAGCCATAGGGAAACAATATAGTGAGTAAAGCGCGTATCGATTTCACCCTGGCAGCTCGAGTGAGCATCGCCCTGCTCAGAACGAAGGCGTCGATCGCTGATGCGTCCCCCTATCGCCTCCCTAGGCTCGCGAGTTAACGCCGGGAGTATGGAGGATATTTCGCCCCGCAAACCAGATAAAATCGGTGGCCGCGGCCATCGGCCAGACCCCATTCGGAACGTCATGGCGCAGTAACACCACGACACGCTCAGGGAAGAGAATAGATAAGTGCAGTACGGTGACGAGCAGCAGATGCACACTGCCGCGCGAGCACCATCCTCTTTGACGTGTGATGCGCCGCGCCCCCTCGCGGAGCATCACACTTTTTTATCGATTTCCTACAGCGCATAAAAAAACCGGGAGCACAGCCCCCGGTCTCTCTGCAACGACCTATGCTTACGCGGGTTACTTCACCACGCGCAACGCCGGACGGCCTCGCGGCGGCGGCGTCGGTTCATCACCGCCGTCATCCTCCTCGATCGACGGGCCTTCGCCCTCGATCAGGGTCATCGCCGGCTCCTCGTCGCTCTCAGCCACCTGCGCTAACTCAGCATCCTGATCGTAGGCTGCCTCCGGCTCGAACATGGTACCGGCCCCATTTTCACGCGCATAAATCGCCATCACGGCCGCCATCGGCACATAGACCTGACGTGGCACACCACCAAAACGCGCGTTAAAACGTACCGCATCATCGGCCAGCTCCAACGCGCCGACCGCACGTGGGGCAATATTCAGCACGATCTGACCGTCGCGGGCATACTCCATCGGCACCATCACACCGGCACTGTTCACATCCACCACCAGATGCGGTGTCAACTGGTTGTCGAGCAACCAATCGTAAAAGGCTCGCAGCAGAAAGGGACGGCGTGGAGACATTTGCGACAGTTCCATCATCAGCCTCGGGTATGCAGGCGCATCTCACGCTCTGCTTCAGTCAGGGATGCCAGGAAGGCATCGCGTTCAAAGACGCGCGTCATGTAGCCTTTCAGCTCCTTGGCGCCAGCGCCGCTCAGCTCGATACCCAACACCGGCAGACGCCACAACAGCGGAGCCAGGTAGCAATCGACCAGGCTAAACTCATCGCTCATGAAGAACGGCTTCTGGACGAAGACCGGCGCGATAGCCAGCAGTTCTTCACGCAGCTGTTTGCGTGCAGCCTCGGCCTCTTGAGCACTACCTTTCTCGATCTTGTGCAGCAGGGAATACCAGTCACGCTCGATCTGATGCATGAACAAACGGCTCTCACCACGCGCCACCGGATAAACCGGCATCAACGGCGGATGCGGGAAGCGCTCATCCAGGTACTCCATGATGATACGGGATTCATACAGCGTCAGCTCGCGGTCAACCAACGTCGGGACCGTACGGTAAGGGTTGAGGTCAATCAGATCCTGCGGCAGATTATCCATATCTACCTGCTCGATCTCGACGCTGACACCTTTCTCAGCCAAGACAATGCGTACTTGATGGCTAAAAATGTCGGTCGGCCCGGAAAACAGCGTCATTACCGAACGTTTGTTGGCAGCGACAGCCATGAAAACCTCCAAGTTTATCTAGAAAACGGTATGAATAGATGCCCGTCAGGCCCCACACAGAGCGACGCGCAACACCCGTTGCACAATGACGCACACCAAAAAGTTGGGTAGTGAAAACATCGACTTACCCAGACCTGCGGCGCTCAAAATTTATACGTTGCAACAGGATACAAAAGTGTAGGTTAGTCTACCAGAAATTGGCGTACTTGTGGGGAGTTGATAGCGATTTCATCGATCAAATGCTTTACAGCGGCGGAGAAGAGCGCTAGCTGCAATAAAAAAACCCGGCAAAGCCGGGTTTTTTGGCATTAAGGATCTGCCGAAGCAGAAAGCCATTAACGCTTGGAGAACTGCGGACGACGACGTGCTTTGCGCAGACCGACTTTCTTACGTTCAACCTGACGAGCGTCACGAGTGACGAAGCCAGCTTTACGCAGTTCAGAGCGCAGAGTTTCATCGTACTCCATCAGAGCGCGGGTGATACCGTGACGGATCGCACCAGCCTGACCAGAGATACCACCACCTTTAACGGTGATGTACAGATCCAATTTCTCAACCATGTCGACCAGTTCCAGCGGCTGACGAACTACCATGCGGGCAGTTTCGCGACCGAAGTACTGTTCCAGAGAACGCTGGTTGATAACGATTTTACCGCTACCCGGTTTGATAAATACGCGAGCGGCGGAGCTTTTGCGGCGACCAGTGCCGTAGTATTGATTTTCAGCCATTGCCTATATCCCGATTAAATGTCCAGAACCTGCGGTTGCTGCGCCGCGTGATTGTGCTCGTTGCCCGCGTAAACTTTCAGTTTACGGAACATTGCACGACCCAGCGGGCCTTTCGGCAGCATGCCTTTAACCGCGATTTCAATTACACGCTCAGGATGGCGAGCAATCATCTCTTCAAAGGTCGCTTCTTTGATACCACCGATGTGGCCAGTGTGGTGGAAATACTTCTTGTCCAGACGCTTGTTACCGGTTACGGCAACTTTTTCTGCGTTCAGAACGATGATGTAATCACCAGTATCCACATGCGGGGTATACTCCGCCTTGTGCTTGCCGCGCAGGCGACGAGCCAGTTCAGTTGCCAAACGGCCTAAAGTTTTGCCGGTAGCATCAACAACATACCAGTCGCGTTTTACGGTTTCTGGTTTAGCTGTAAAAGTTTTCATTAAAAGCTTACCCAATTTTTAGTTACACGTTGGTGAACACAACGCTTCGATTTTCAGTGTTGAGGTTCACACGACCATCGTCCAGCAAACCTACCCCTTCGAATAGAGCCATGCCGGCACATAAAGTTTTTGGGAAAAAAACTTTGTTGTAACGTGGGGTCGCGAGATTATAGAGAAGTCGGCTTGAAAGATCGATCGCTTTTTCGCACCGCTGACGTAATTTCTCGCCAGAGACACGGGCAGCACGGCCGGATACGCCATTTAACCACGATGAGGCAGACGCAGGTAGTCCTCACTCTGCATCTCTTGCAGACGCGACAGGCAACGCTGGTACTCAAACTTCAAGCGCTCACCGCGATACAGGGTAAACATGTCACACTCGGCGCTGATGATCAGTTTGACGCGCCGCTCGTAAAACTCATCCACTAACGCTAAAAAACGCCGTGCACTCTCCTCATGATCACCATCCATCGCCTTAACGCGATGTAACAGCACGGTATGGTAGGTTCGAGCTAACACCATGTAATCTAACTGGCTACGCGCCGATTCGCACAACGCAGCGAAATCCAGCGCGATCACGCCATCCACGCGCCGTAGCACCGGTAACGGATGATGGTTAATCTCCAACGAGCCCCCCACCGCCCCCTCCTGACCGGCCAGGCGTAGAAACAGCGCGGCCATCGCCCGTTCACTCGCCGCACCCAGTGGAGTCAGATAGAGATGGGCCTGCGTCAGGGTGCGCAGGCGGTAGTCGATTCCACCATCCACATTCAACACCCGGCAATGACGCTGAATTTGAGCGATGGCGGGCAGGAAGCGGCTCCGCTGCAAACCGTTATGATAGAGCTGATCCGGCACGACGTTGGAGGTGGCCACCAGCGTGACACCACGAGCAAATAGCGCCTGTAGCAACGTCCCAAGCAACATCGCATCACAGATATCGGAAACAAAAAACTCATCGAAACAAAGGATATCGGCCTGATGCTTAAACTCATCCGCCACCAGCAGTAATGGGTCTCCTTGCCCTTGCTTGGCGGCCAGTGACGCCTGCACACGCTGCATAAAGTAGTGAAAATGCAGACGTAGCTTACGCTCCCCGGGCAAGGCATCAAAAAACAGATCCATCATCCAGGTCTTCCCGCGTCCCACGCCCCCCCACAGATATACCCCCATGATCGGCGCCAACTGCGTGGCGCCGCCGCCTAAGCAGCGAGGCAAGCGCTGACGCCAGTTCGGCGTAGGTGCCTGCCGCCAACGTGCCACCCATTGCTGATGGATCGCCTCCAATACCTCCATAGCCTGGCGCTGGGCCGCATCGGCCTGATAGTCGCCGGCAGCGAGAGCAGCGCGATAACGTTCCAGAGGGGTAGCTCTCGACAAAGAAGACGCTGACATCGTGACACGTTCCTTGAACTGGGTGACGAGGGACACACCCGACGATGCTCGGGCGTCGGTGTTCACTCTTCGATTAGCCATAACCATATGCAAAATGGTTACGGGATTCCACTCCGACAAGGTTAGCGGTTATAGTGTGGGTATCGGTAAGATGTCGTCCGGATTCTCTTCCCCGGTAATCTCGCCACCAGGCGAGCAGGATCGTTTAGACAATAGGAGTCATTATGACTTGGGAGTATGCGCTTATTGGTTTGGTTGTCGGCCTCATCATCGGGGCGTTAGCCATGCGCTTCGGCAACCGTAAACTGCGCCAACAGCAGGCGCTGCAAGATGAATTAGAAAAGAGTAAAACCGATCTTGATCAGTACCGTCAGGAGCTCGTCAACCACTTCGCCCGTAGCGCGGAGTTGCTCGACAACATGGCGAAAGACTATCGCCAGCTGTATCAGCATATGGCCACCAGCTCAAATAACCTACTGCCGGACATGCCTGCGCACGATAATCCGTTCCGCTATCGCCTGACCGAGGCGGATAACGATCAGGCGCCGGTCGAGATCCCGCCACGCGACTATTCTGAAGGGGCTTCAGGCCTACTGCGCGCCGATCGCCACGATTAAGCACATCTCCGCGCCAGCGCATGGCGCGGATCATACGGTGCGTGTGAGCTCCGCCGCCGCGCCGTGCGATATATCAGGCGGCGCGGCGCCATGACGCGTCCGCTCGCCTTCCTGCTTCTTCCGCCGTTGCTTGTAGGATGGTGCCATGACCCGCAGCTTCTCCCCGCTTCTTTGCACGCTCGCCCTCAGCCTAGGCCTCACGCTGGGGACACCACACCTTGCCCAGGCGACACTGCCGGCCGCCGTCAACGGCCAGCCACTCCCCAGCTTAGCGCCGATGTTAGCCAAGGTCCTACCGGCGGTCGTCAGCATCTACGTTGAAGGCGATCAGGCTACCCGCCGTGGTCATACTCGCCCCTTCGAGGCGATCGGTTCCGGGGTGATTATCAATGCCGCTAAAGGCTATGTCCTCACCAATAACCATGTCATCGACGCCGCTCGCCGCATCCGGGTGCAATTGGAGGATGGGCGTGAATACTCGGCACGCCTGGTCGGGCGCGACGCCGCGTCGGATATTGCCCTACTGCAGTTGCTCGACGCCCGTGATCTGACGGAGATTAAGCTGGCCGACTCCGATCGACTGCGCGTCGGCGATTTCGCCGTCGCTGTCGGCAATCCCTTTGGCTTGGGACAAACCGCAACCGCAGGCATTATCTCGGCGCTAGGACGCAGCGGGTTGCAGCGCGAGGGGTTGGAGAACTTCATTCAGACGGACGCCTCAATTAACAGCGGCAACTCCGGCGGCGCGTTGCTTAATCTGAAGGGGGAGTTAGTGGGGATTAATACCGCGATTCTGGCGCCGTCTGGCGGTAATATCGGCATCGGCTTCGCCATCCCCAGCAACATGGCGCGTAACCTGAGCGACCAGCTGATCAAATACGGTGAAGTCAAACGTGGCGTGCTTGGCATTCGCGGGCGAGACATGACGGCAGATCTGGCTAAAGCCTTTAATCTGGATACCCCACACGGCACCTTCGTCAACGAGGTGTTACCCAAATCGGCCGCCGCCAAGGCTGGTATTAAGGCCGGGGATATCTTGCTCTCACTCAATGGCACACCGATCAGCAGTTTCGCCGAATTGCGGGCCAAGATTGGCTCCGTCGCCCCTGGAACCACGTTACAGATCGGGCTGCTACGTAACGGTAAGCCCTTGAATGTCAGCGTGACCCTCGATAACCGCCGCCTGGCCAGCGTCGCGGGGGAGAATCTCACCCCCGCACTCCAGGGCACCACCCTTAGCGCAGGGAGTTTCGCCGGGAGAGCGGGCATCCTGATCGATACGCTGGAAAAAGGCTCCCTCGCCGCCCAAGCCGGGCTACATAAAGCGGATCTGATCATCGGTGTCAACCGTATCCGCACGCCGACGATCAACGCGTTACGCCAGGCGTTGGCCACCGATCCCCCGGTGATCGCCCTGCATATCATTCGCGAGGGTCAAGTGCTGTACCTGTTGATGCGTTGAGACGCTGATTCTTTGCACAAATTTGGCGGGGGAACGCTGCCCCGCCCTCCCTTTCTCTGCTATTCTGACGCCATCCTTTTACGCTACGTCGATAATCATGTTGGTAAAACTGCTACGCTCCACTCTGCTTGGCCTGCTCGTGGCGATCGTGTTAATGATTGCCCTCCCTTCTCTGCGCCCGCACGGGTTACTCTCCCTCTTCAGCGAGGCGACGTTCGAAGAGCAACCGATCAGCTATAACGCCGCAGTGAAACGGGCCGCACCCGCGGTGGTCAATGTGTACAACGGCAGCATGAGCGGCAACAATAGCGGATTGGCAATTAAGACGCTGGGCTCCGGGGTGATCATGGATGCCAAGGGCTACATCCTGACCAATAAACATGTGGTCAGCGGCGCCGATCAGATCGTGGTCGCACTCCAAGATGGGCGCTGGTTCGAAGCCATGCTGGTCGGCTCCGACACCCTAACGGATCTGGCGGTCCTGAAGATCCAGGCCAACAACATTCCGGTCATCACCATCAACCCGAAACGGGTGCCCCATATCGGCGACGTCGTTCTGGCTATCGGCAACCCCTATAATATCGGCCAGACCACCACACAAGGGATCATCAGCGCGACCGGGCGTGTCGGGCTGAGTACCTACGGCCACCAGAATTTCTTACAGACCGATGCCTCCATCAACCACGGTAACTCGGGTGGCGCATTGGTCAACTCACTCGGCGAACTGGTTGGCATCAACACCCTCTCGCTCGATAAGAGCAACGATGGTGAGACCCCGGAGGGGATCGGCTTCGCTATTCCCACCGCCTTAGCGACCAAGATCATGAATAAGCTGATCCGTGATGGCCGGGTGATCCGTGGATTCATTGGTATCAGCGGGCGAGAAATCGTGCCGATACGCAGTCAACCGGCCAGTTCGGAGCGTATTCAGGGGATCATCGTCAGCAACGTGGCCAGCAATGGTCCAGCGGCTCAGGCGGGTATCCGCCCCGGCGATATTGTACTCAACGTCAACGGCAAGCCGGCGATCAGTGCGACGGAAACCATGGATCAGGTTGCCGAGATTCGGCCTGGCAGCGTGGTGCCGGTCACCATCATGCGCAACGGCGAACGCCTGACACTCAACGTCACCATCGCCGAGTTCCCCAACGTCGACTGACGGCTCATGGTCAGCGCCTCCGCCCTCCGACGCATAATGTGACGAGCCCTCTGTCCCATCGGGGCGGAGGGCTCGTTATTCGCCTAGCGAAAAGCCAGCGCGCGCGTTACTCGCCGATACGCTCGATCTGGGCGCCCATGGCGCTCAGCTTCTCTTCAATGCGCTCATAGCCACGATCGATATGGTAGATGCGATCGACCAGGGTGGTACCCTGCGCGATGCAGCCCGCGATCACTAGACTGGCAGAAGCTCGCAGATCCGTCGCCATCACCTGAGCACCAGAAAGCGTCTCTACGCCGTGACAGATGGCGGTATTGCCTTCGATCTCGGCGTGCGCGCCCATACGGATCAACTCGGGGATGTGCATGAAACGGTTTTCAAAGATCGTCTCGGTGATCACGCCCGTCCCCTCGGCCACTAAGTTCAGTAGGCTGAACTGAGCCTGCATATCGGTCGGGAAACCCGGATGGGGTGCGGTGCGAATAGTCACGGCCTTCGGACGTTGGCCATGCATATCCAGTGAAATCCAATCGTCGCCGACTTCAATATCGGCCCCAGCCTCACGCAGCTTAGCCAACACCGCATCCAACGTATCGGGACGGGTATGGCGGCACACCACACGCCCACGAGAAACGGCGGCGGCAACCAGGAACGTACCGGTTTCGATACGATCCGGCAGGACACGATAGACCCCACCACCGAGACGCGCGACCCCTTCAATCGTAATACGATCAGTCCCGGCACCGCTGATCTTAGCGCCCAAGGTATTCAGGAAACAGGCCGTGTCGACGATCTCCGGCTCACGCGCGGCGTTCTCGATCACCGTCGTTCCTTCGGCCAAGGTCGCCGCGCTCATGATGGTCACGGTGGCACCGACGCTCACCTTATCCATCACGATATGCGCTCCGCGGAGACGCCCTTGAACCGAGGCCTTCACATACCCCTCTTCCAGGCGGATCTCCGCCCCTAGCTGCTCCAGCCCGGAGATGTGCAGATCGACCGGACGAGCACCGATGGCGCAGCCGCCCGGGAGAGAGACCTGCCCATAGCCAAAGCGCGCCACCAGCGGCCCCAGCGCCCAGATAGAGGCACGCATGGTCTTCACCAACTCATAGGGGGCACACAACTCATTGACGTTGCTGGCGTCGACATGTACCGAACCATTGCGCGCCACCTTGGCGCCCAGCTGGCTGAGCAGTTTCATGGTGGTATCGATATCACGCAGCTTCGGCACGTTCTGGATCTCAACCGGCTCCTCGGCCAGCAGAGCGGCAAACAAGATCGGTAGCGCAGCATTCTTCGCACCGGAAATCGTCACCTCACCGTCCAGACGGGTCGGCCCCTGCAAACGAAATTTATCCATTTAATCGCGTTCTCGCTTAATCAGTTATCGCTCGCCGCCCGCCCTGAGGCCGACGACGCAAAATCATAGACCGCTCAGTTTACGGTCGCGCTGCCACTGCTCTGGGGTATAGGCCTTGATAGTCAGCGCATGGATGCGGTTATCCGCGATGTACTCCATCAGCGGAGCATAGACCGCCTGTTGCTGTTTCACCCGGCTCATGCCGGCAAACAGCTCACCCACGACGATAACCTGAAAATGGCTACCGTCCCCGGTGACATGGGCTTCCTGCAGGGCCAATGCGTTCATCAGCACGTCTTTGATTTGATCGTTGTCCATGGCGTTCGACTCTTTTCCGGTTATCCAGCCTATCGATAGGCAGCGTTTAGGGGGTACATATTAGAGGAAACTTACGCCGGCTGAAATAGTGAAAAGCCCCCATTCACGCCGGTGTCGGGGGCTTCGTCACTATTACCTGTGATTACCTAGCGTTAGCTAACATCACTCTCACACAACACGATCTCATGTAGGTTGTATAAGGCGATCAACGTATGCAGGCGATCACTGACGCCACGCAGGGGGAGCGGAGTTCCCGGGCAGAGATTCTGCACATGCAGCAGCAGCGCTAACCCCGCCGAGTCCACCCGCGTCACCCCACTGATATCCAGGCAGTTAATCCCCTGAAACAGGGCTTGGCGCTGGCGCCAAAACTCCCCTAACGCGTCACACACCAACTCGCCGTGCAGGCGCAGGATCGTGCCATCGCGCTGCCAACGCAACGCATCTTGCTGCATCACTGCTTACTGTCCAAGGTGATGGGTTGCTTGGCCGACGTGATCAGTTGCTGCGTCAGGCCATCCACGCCTTTCTCGCGTAACAGGGCCGCCCACTCATTCTGCTTAGTGGTGATCATGCTCACCCCTTCCGCGATCATGTCGAATGCCTGCCAATGGCCGGTCTGGCTGTTCTTACGCCATTGGAAATCGAGGCGCACCGGCGGACGACCTTGATTATCCAGGATGGTGACGCGAATGGTGACGATGGTAGCATCCCCCAGCGGGCGCTCCGGCGCCACCTCGTAGTGCTGGCCATGATACAGCGCTAACGCCTGACCATACACCTGCTCCAAGTAGCTTTGAAACGCCTTGAAGTAGGCATCGCGCTGCGCCGGCGTGGCGCTACGATAATACTGTCCCAGCACCAGGGCGCCGGCATATTTGACCTGAACATAGGGCATCAGCTCTTCGCGCACGATGGTACGCAGGTAGTTGGGATCCTGCTTGATGCGAGGCTGCTCATCTTTTAAGCGCGTAAAGGTACGCGCCGCGGCCTGATTCATCAGTGTATAGGGGTTACTTTGATCTAGCGTCGGCGTGCTAGCGGCCTGAGCGGCGAACCAAGGCGTCACGCACAACAACGCGGCCATCACAATACGTTTTAACATAACAGACTTCCTCGTCGTGATTAATGGGCGACAGACACCGGCGCACTCGCCGCCGGCTGTGATTGATCAGCGGCATTATTCTTCTCGTCGCCGCCGCTCTTATACAAGAACTGACCGATCAGATCCTCCAACACCATGGCGGACTTGGTGTCCTGGATGGTACCGCCATCCTTCAGGATAGCCGTCCCCATCTCCGGATCTTCGAAGCCGACGTTGAGCGCCAGGAACTGCTCCCCCAGCAAGCCTGAGGTCCGGATCGCCAACGAGCTGGTGTCCGGAATATGGTTGTAACGCGTATCGATGTCCATCGCTACCTTCGGCAGATAGGTCTGCGGATCCAACGAGATGTTCGCGACGCGCCCGATCACCACCCCACCGATCTTCACCGGTGAGCGCGCCTTAAGGCCACCGACATTATCGAAGGTCGCATACAGGCGATAGGTCGGCTCATTGCCCAGTGACTTCACGTTGGCCACTTGTAGGCAAAGGAATACCGCGGCACACAGGGCGATCAACATAAACAGGCCGACCCAGATTTCAGTTTTTTTCGTTTGCATCGTCTCAATTCCCAAACATCAGTGCCGTCAGCACAAAATCTAACCCCAGAACCGCCAGTGAAGAGTGGACAACGGTGCGCGTCGTCGCACGGCTAATCCCGGCGGAGGTGGGGATGGCATCATAGCCGTTAAATAAGGCGATCCACATCACCGTGATGGCGAACACCAGGCTCTTAATCAGGCAGTTCAACAGATCGGTACGGTAATCCACCGCCCCCTGCATCGCCGACCAGAAGAAGCCCGCGTCGATGCCTTTCCAATCGACACCGACGACCGAGCCACCCCAGATACCGATGGCGACAAAGATCACCGTCAGCAACGGCATGCTGATCACCCCCGCCCAGAAGCGAGGCGCCACGACACGCCGCAGAGGATCGACCGCCATCATCTCTAGACTAGAAAGCTGCTCCGTCGCCTTCATCAAGCCAATCTCGGCCGTCAGCGCCGATCCGGCGCGCCCGGCGAACAGCAAGGCGGTGACCACCGGCCCCAACTCACGCAGCAGCGACAGCGCGACCATCATCCCCAGACTGGCCTCCGCGCTGTAGGTGGTCAGCACCAGATATCCCTGTAACCCCAGCACCATGCCGATAAACAATCCGGACACCATGATGATCAACAGCGACTGCACCCCCACGCTATACAGCTGACGGCGCAGCAGCGGCCATTGCTTGGCTGGCTCTGGGCGGCCAACCAGCGCGCTAAACAGCATCAAGCCGGCACGGCCAAAGGCGGCACAGACATTGATCCCGCGGCGTCCTAACGACGCCAGTCCATTAAGCAACATGTGAGGCGCTCTCTCCTGAAGACAACAAGGCCCGGCGGTAGTCACCCGCTGGGTAACGGAAAGGCACCGGCCCATCGGCGATACCATCGAGGAATTGGCGTACCCGCGCATCCTGATTATCGCGCAGTGCCTGGCGATCGCCATGAGCAATCACCCGTTGATCGGCCACGATATAAGCCTGATCCGCGATGCTCAGCACCTCGGGGACATCGTGTGAGACCACCACGCAAGTGATTCCTAGGGCATGGTTAAGCTCATCGATCAGCTTAACCAGCACCCCCATGGTGATCGGATCCTGACCGACGAACGGTTCATCGAACAAGATCATCTGCGGATCGAGTGCGATGGCGCGCGCCAAGGCGGCACGACGCGCCATCCCACCGGAGAGTTCGGACGGCATCAGATCGGCGGCGCCGCGTAGGCCCACGGCCTCCAACTTCATCAGCACGACGGTACGTAACAGCGTCTCCGGCAAGCGGGTATGCTCACGCAAGGGAAAGGCCACATTATCGAAGACACTGAGGTCGGTAAATAGCGCGCCAGACTGAAACAGCATGCTCATTTTCTTACGTGCCGCAAACAATTGGCGACGGGAGAGCGCTGGAATATTCTCGCCATCGAACCAGATATCCCCGCAATCGGGGCGTAGCTGGCCAGCGATCAGGCGCAGCAAGGTGGTCTTACCGATCCCCGACGGCCCCATGATGGCCGTCACCTTGCCTCGCGGAACGGTGAGATTGATGTCGGTAAAAATCGGGCGATTTCCGCGGCTAAAACTCATCCCGCGGATATCCACCAGATTATTTTCCTGATGATTCATCCACAATGATTCCTGGTTATAGGTTAGCTAACCCAAGCAAAACATAATCCAATGCTTTTTCTCGGCGATTAGTGCTATTTTTTCGTCAATTTGGCACGCATCGGGCCAAACTCCAGCCTTAGGGCAGCATAAGTTTTACTTTTATCCCGCCTACCGTCAAAATTAAGCGTATCGCTTACTGTTAGCGGCATCGGCGGGCTGCTAGCAGCCTTTCGTCCGTTTCGTTTAGCCGGACCGGACACCGACGTCCGGACTTACTCTACTCAAGGATTCAGCATGCTGCTCGCCACCTTGCTACTGCTCATCGGCTTACTACTCTTAGTTTATGGCGCAGACCGCGTGGTATATGGCGCGGCAGCCGTCGCGCATGCGTTAGGTGTAGCTCCGCTGGTCATCGGCATGACCATCGTCAGCATAGGGACATCCTTACCCGAATTAACCGTCTCGCTGAGTGCCGTAATGCACAATCAGATCGACACGGCCGTCGGCAACGTTCTGGGGTCGAACATCGCCAATATCTTGCTCATTCTTGGCTGTGCAGCCTTGATCCGCCCGCTTTCCGTGCGTTCTACCCTCATACGCCGTGAACTACCCCTTACTCTGGGGGCCACTATATTGTGCGGTTTTTTACTGTATGACAATCAGCTTAATCGCATTGATGGTGTTATTTTAGTGACCTTTTTCGCCGCATTCTTATGGATGATGCTTAAAATAGCGCATCAGGCAATGTCTGGAGAGGGGGACAGTTACGCCCGCGAACAGATCGCCGAACTCCCACGCGGCACCAGTTTACCGGTTGCCCTGTTATGGATGGCGCTTGGCGTGATCATTCTACCGCTCGCCTCACGCATGGTGATCGATAACGCCAGCGTATTGGCGCGTTATCTTGGCGTCAGTGAGCTGACCATCGGCCTGACGGTGATTGCCATCGGTACCAGCCTGCCAGAACTGGCGACAGCCGTAGCCGGTGCGATAAAAGGTGAGCAAGACATTGTTTTGGGTAATATCATCGGTTCCAATACCTGTAATATTCTAATGGTATTGGGTATACCTGCGTTGATCGGCTCACACGACACGCAGATCGATGGCGCCGCCTTCGGGCGTGACTACTGGACCATGTTAGCGGTCACCCTGATACTGGCGCTATTGTGCCTACGCCGCCGGCACAGCATCGGCCGTCCGGCTGGCGCACTGTTGCTAGGCGGTTTCATCGCCTATGTCGTGCTGCTGTATACGCAGCCTTCGCTGATATTTTATTGGGATTGACTCCCGGCAGAGTCCGCCGAGTCAGTGGTTTTGCCAGACGTGAGAAAACAAAATGTCACATACGGAGTTTCAGCCGGGTTTTGATTTCCAGCAGGCGGGTAAAGAAGTCCTGCGTATCGAGCGTGAAGGACTCGCGCAACTGGATCACTTCATTAACCAAGACTTTGTCCAAGCCTGTGAGGCCATGCTCCGCTGTCGCGGCAAGGTGGTCGTGATGGGGATGGGTAAATCCGGTCATATTGGTCGCAAGATAGCGGCCACACTGGCCAGCACCGGTACCTCATCCTTTTTCGTCCATCCTGGCGAGGCCAGTCATGGCGATCTGGGCATGGTGGAAGCACGCGATGTCGTATTGGCCATCTCCAACTCGGGAGAGTCTCAAGAGATCCAGGCCCTGATCCCGGTGCTGAAACGACAAAATGTCACCCTGATCTGCATGACCAACAACCCAGAGAGCGCCATGGGACGGGCGGCCGACATCCACCTGTGTATCCGTGTGCCGCAAGAGGCCTGTCCGCTGGGGCTAGCGCCGACCACCAGCACCACCGCGACGCTGGTGATGGGCGATGCGCTCGCCGTGGCGTTATTACAAGCGCGCGGCTTCACCGCGGAAGACTTCGCTATGTCACACCCCGGCGGCGCACTGGGACGCAAGTTACTCCTACGTGTCAGCGATATCATGCACAGCGGTGATGAGGTACCGACCGTCAATCCGGCGGCGTCCCTACGTGACGCGCTGCTGGAGATCACCCGCAAGAATCTCGGCTTAACGGTAATCTGTGGTCCCGATGCCCATATCGAGGGGATCTTTACCGATGGCGACCTGCGCCGTATATTCGACATGGGAATCAACCTGAATGACGCCAAGATTGCCGATGTGATGACCCGCGGTGGAATCCGCATCCGGCCGACGGCACTGGCTGTCGAAGCCCTCAATCTGATGCAAGATCGCCATATTACCTCGTTGCTGGTCGCGGAAAACGATCAACTGCTTGGCGTGGTGCATATGCATGATATGCTGCGCGCCGGCGTAGTCTGAACAAACGGAGCTTTCATGCCACACACTACCACCCCGATTGCCACCTGCTATGGGCCGGTTTCCGCCGATGTCATGGCGCGCGCCGCTCAGGTCCGTCTCCTGATCTGCGACGTGGACGGTGTGCTGTCCGACGGGCTGATCTATATGGGCAACCAGGGCGAAGAGCTTAAGGCGTTCAATGTGCGCGATGGTTATGGCATTCGCTGCCTGGTGACCCAGGGTATCAATGTGGCCATCATCACCGGGCGCCGTTCCCAATTGGTCGCCGACCGTGCCGCGACGCTGGGCATCAACCATCTGTATCAAGGGCAATCGAATAAACTCATTGCCTTTGAGCGCATCCTCGCCGATCTGCAGCTCACGCCGGATCAGGCCGCCTATATTGGTGACGACCTGATCGATTGGCCGGTCATGGCACGTGTCGGCCTCGCCGTCGCCGTCGCCGATGCGCACCCACTCCTTCCACCGCGTGCGCACTATACGACCCGTATCGCCGGTGGACGCGGTGCCGTGCGCGAGCTGTGTGATCTGATCCTGCACGCGCAGGGGCGCCTGGATCAGGCCCAGGGGTTGTCGATATGAGTCGAAGTAAACGCTGGCTCATCGCCCTGTTGACCCTCATCGCGTTGGCGTTGATCGGCTGGAATATGGCCGATAACACGCCCAGCGATGCGCCCTCGGTCAGCGATCCCTCGCAACCGACCTATCAAAGCCAACATACACTGACTGTGGTCTATGATCCCAGCGGTAAGCTGAGCTATAAGTTGGTCGCCCAGGATGTACAACATTACAGCGAGCAGGGGGTGACGTGGTTCACCCGGCCAGTATTGACCACCTTCGATCCCCAAGCGGTCGCCACCTGGTCGGTACGCGCCGATCGCGCGAAGCTGACCAAAGATAATATGCTGTATCTCTACGGTAATGTAGAGGTCAATAGTTTGACCCCGACCTCGCAACTGGAACGGATCACCACCGATAATGCCCAGGTTAATCTGGTGACTCAGGACATAAGTTCGGATGATGAAGTAACCCTGTACGGCAGTAATTTCACCTCTCATGGATTGAAGATGCGCGGCAACATGCGGGATAAAACGGCACGGTTGATTGACAAGGTAAACACCTATTATGAAATTCAAAGCAAGCACCCTTAAACTGCGTGATCTGATCCTTGCCGCCTCGCTGTTAACGGCCAGCGCCTCGGCATTGGCCGTCACCGGCGATACCGATCAGCCGATCCACATCAACTCCATGCAGCAGTCATTGGATATGCAGGGGAATGTCGCCACCTTTACCGGCGATGTCATCGTCACCCAAGGCACCATTAAGATCACCGCCGACAAAGTGGTCGTCACCCGACCTAACGGCGAGCAAGGTAAAGAGATCGTCGAGGCCTATGGTAATCCGGTAACCTTCTACCAGATGCAGGACAACGGCAAGCCCGTCGAAGGTCACAGCCAGAAGCTGCGCTATGAACTGGCGAAAGACTATGTCATCCTGACCGGCAATGCCGTCCTGACGCAACTCGACAGCAATATCGAGGGCGACCGTATTACCTATCTGGTGAAACAGCAGCAGATGGAGGCCTTCAGCGACAAGGGCAAGCGTGTGACCACCGTCCTGCTGCCGTCGCAATTGCAGGATAAGGGCACCGCTAAACCGGCCCCCCAGAAGAAGAGTAACTGATTCGTTATGGCACGATTAATTGCGCAAAACCTGGCCAAATCCTATAAAGGGCGTCGGGTGGTAGAAAACGTCAGTCTGACGGTTAACTCCGGCGAGATCGTCGGTCTGCTCGGTCCGAACGGTGCCGGCAAGACCACCACCTTCTATATGGTGGTCGGGATCGTACCGCGCGATGCGGGTAACATCATCATCGACGACGAGGATATCAGTCTACTGCCATTGCATGCCCGCGCCCGACGCGGCATCGGCTATCTACCGCAGGAGGCCTCGATTTTCCGCCGCCTCAGCGTCTATGATAACCTGATGGCCGTGTTGGAGATCCGCGACGATCTGGATGCCAATCAGCGCGCCGATCGCGCCGATGAGTTGTTGGAAGAGTTCCACATCGCCCATCTGCGTGAGAATCTCGGGCAATCACTCTCTGGCGGTGAACGGCGTCGTGTGGAGATCGCCCGCGCGCTGGCGGCCAATCCTAAGTTTATTTTGCTAGACGAACCCTTTGCTGGGGTCGACCCGATCTCGGTCATCGACATCAAGAAGATCATCGAACACCTGCGCGATCGTGGGTTGGGCGTGCTGATCACTGACCATAACGTGCGCGAAACGCTGGACGTGTGTGAGCGTGCCTATATCGTCAGCCAGGGTAACTTAATCGCCCATGGCTCCCCCAATGAGATTCTGGAAAACGAACAGGTGAAACGCGTCTATCTGGGTGAAGAGTTCCGCTTGTAACGGGCACGACACCTGGCGGATACGCGGGTGTCGGGGCGTTGCGGCTCTTTACATTCTCGCCGCAGGAGGCCCCCGCGTCTCCCTCCGGCCACCACTGTCTGCAATCAAGGAACAGAACGCGCGATTATGAAGCAAGGCTTGCAACTCAGACTCAGCCAGCAGTTGGCCATGACGCCCCAACTGCAACAGGCCATTCGCCTGTTGCAGCTCTCGACGCTGGAGTTACAGCAAGAAATCCAGCAGGCGTTGGAAAGCAATCCTCTGCTGGAACAACTGGATCCCAATGAGGAAGCCGGCGACGACGGCGTCGTTCGCGAGAATACACAGGAGGATGTCGTCACACGCGATGATGCCGATCCACTGGATAGCCGCGAGGCGTTGGAGCAACGTGAGATGCCGGACGAGCTGCCGCTGGATGCCAGCTGGGACGAGATCTATACCGCTGGCACCCCCTCAGGCACGGGAACGGATTATCATGACGACGAGTTACCCGTGTTTCAGGGAGAGACGACCCAAACGCTGCAGGACTATCTGATGTGGCAGGTCGAACTGACCCCCTTCAGTGATACCGATCTGGCCATCGCGACCGCCATCGTCGATGCCGTCGACGATACCGGCTATCTCAGCGCCTCGTTGGAGGAGATCCTCGAGAGTCTAGGGGACGATCGCGTCCTACCGGAAGAGATCGAGGCCGTCCTCAAGCGCATCCAACGTTTTGATCCGGTCGGTGTCGCCGCGCGTGATCTGCGCGACTGCCTACTGGTCCAGCTCTCGCAATTCGCCGACGACACGCCCTATCTCAACGAGGCTCGTAGCATCGTCGATCGCCACCTCGATCTGTTGGGTAATCACGATTTCCGAAATCTGATGCGTTCGACTAAGCTAAAAGAAGAGGTGCTCAAGGCGGCGATGCAACTGATCCAGAGCCTCGACCCGCGGCCAGGACTCTCCATCAATACCGGCGAGTCTGACTATGTCATCCCCGACGTGCTGGTGCATAAACATCAGGAACGCTGGGTGGTTGAGCTCAATCAGGACAGCGTCCCGCGCCTGCGTATCAATCAACATTACGCCGCGCTGGGCACTCAGGCGCGTAACGATAGCGACAGCCAGTTCATTCGTAGCAATCTGCAAGAAGCGAAGTGGCTGATCAAGAGCCTAGAGAGCCGTAACGATACCCTGCTGAAGGTATCGCGTTGCATCGTAGAGCAGCAGCAAGCGTTCTTCGAGCACGGGCCGGAGGCGATGAAGCCGATGGTGCTGGCAGATATCGCTCAGCAAGTCGAAATGCACGAGTCGACGATCTCACGCGTGACTACGCAGAAGTTTCTGCACAGCCCGCGCGGAATCTTTGAACTGAAATATTTCTTCTCCAGCCATGTCAGCACCGAGGACGGCGGCGAGGCCTCCTCCACTGCCATCCGGGCGCTGGTGAAGAAACTGATCGCGGCAGAAAATCCGGCGAAGCCGCTGAGTGATAGCAAACTTACCACTCTATTGGCAGATCAGGGTATCATGGTCGCCCGGCGTACTGTCGCAAAATACCGAGAGTCTTTGTCCATTCCACCGTCCAATCAGCGTAAACAGCTGGTGTGACTAACCGAGAAGGAAGACATGATGCAGCTCAATATTACTGGACACCATCTTGAAATTACTGACGCTATTCGTCAGTTTGTTAGCGAGAAATTTGCCAAACTTGAGCAGTATTTTGACCGGATCAATCAGGTCAACGTCACCCTCAGTATTGAAAAGGTCGATCACATCGCCGAAGCGACGGTGTTTATCAATGGTGGCGAGCTGCACGCCTCCGCCGAGCAGGAAGACATGTATGCCGCCATTGATGTGCTGATAGATAAACTGGCGCGCCAGTTGAATAAACATAAAGATAAACTAAAACAACATTAACACTGCCTTCAGGCTGGCATGCCAGCCTAGCGACCGACGGCCTGCCCTCCGGGACAGGCCGTTTAAGCCTTTAAGGCAAGGGTCGAGGCACACAGCAGCTTTTTTGAAAAAACACCATGAGTAATGACTTAACTATGCCTTTAAGCGTCGTGCTGACTCCGGAATGCACACGCAACGCCGTCCACTGTGCCAGCAAGAAACGTGTGCTGGAGATCATCAGCGAACTGGCTGCCGCCCAACTCAACCTGCCGACTCAGGTGGTGTTCGACGCCATTCTGACACGAGAACGCATGGGGAGCACCGGGATCGGCAATGGGATCGCCATTCCCCATGGCAAGCTTGAGGAGGATACCCTGCGAGCCATCGCCGTCTTTATCCACCTCGATCAACCCATCAACTTCGACGCCATCGATAATCAGCCCGTCGATCTGTTATTCGCGCTTCTGGTACCGGCCGATCAGTGTAAAACCCATCTGCAGACACTCTCTCTGATGGCGCAGAAACTGGCGGATAAGAGCGTGTGTCGTCGCCTACGTGCGGCGCAAAGCGATGACGAGCTATACCAGATCATCACCGAGTGATCCGACCTGGCGGATGCCATGCTATCTCTGGCCATCCGAGCTTGATAGTATGAATCACAGGCAGGTGATAACGAGCCAGGTAATAACAACAACAGGGGAGTAGTCATATGGTGCTGATGATTGTCAGCGGCCGTTCCGGCTCAGGGAAATCCGTGGCCTTACGTGCCTTGGAGGATATGGGATTTTACTGCGTCGATAATCTACCGGTCGAGCTACTGCCCGATCTGGCGCGTACGCTGGCTACCCGTGAAACCTCGGCGGCGGTTAGTATCGACGTGCGTAACATGCCTGAGTCACCGGAAGTGCTGGATAAGGCGATGAACAATCTGCCTGAGAGCTTCTCTCCCCAGTTGCTATTTCTCGACGCCGATCGCAACACATTAATCCGCCGTTACAGCGATACCCGACGCCTACATCCATTATCAAGTAAGAATCTGTCACTGGAGTACGCCATCGATCAGGAGAACGAGCTGCTGGAGCCTCTGCGCTCACGCGCCGATCTGATCATCGATACTTCGGAGATGTCGGTGCATGAGCTGGCAGAAATGCTACGTGCCCGGCTGCTGGGTAAACGCGAGCGTGAGCTGACGATGGTGTTTGAATCCTTCGGCTTCAAGCACGGTATTCCCATCGATGCCGACTATGTCTTCGACGTGCGTTTCCTACCGAATCCACACTGGGATCCCAAGCTACGCCCGATGACCGGCCTGGATAAACCGGTGGCGGCTTTCCTCGACCGCCACACCGAGGTGCATAATTTCATCTATCAGACCCGCAGCTATTTAGAGCAGTGGCTGCCGGCGCTGGAGAACAACAACCGTAGCTACCTAACCGTCGCCATCGGCTGTACCGGCGGCAAGCATCGCTCGGTCTATGTCGCCGAGCAACTGGCCGACTACTTCCGCTCGCGCGGCAAGAACGTGCAGTCACGCCATCGTACACTAGAGAAACGCAAATAGGCCGGCCATGAGCGTGAGACAAACTGTCGAAATCAAGAACCGTCTGGGGATGCACGCCCGCCCGGCGATGAAACTATTCGAGCTGGTGCAAGAGTTCGATGCCACCGTCACCCTGCGTAATGAAAATGGCGTCGAGGCCGAGGCCAACAGCGTCATCGCATTACTGATGCTGGACTCGGCACAAGGCGGCCAGATCGAAATCCAAGCCTCGGGTGCGGATGAACAGCAGGCGTTGGAGGCGGTTGTCTCCCTCTTTAACGCCGGCTTCGACGAAGAATAATCTTCTGCCGTCTGGCAGGTGATCACTCGCCGATTTGTGAGCTCGCTCTCTTTAAAACCCTGAGTGAGCTTACTATGATCGTCAAGGTACGACCCTCACCGCCCATGCCGGGACGGTGAGGGTTTTATTTTGTGACGAGACTGGACGCAACGCTGCGTCACATCATGGAGAGAATCATGTCCCGACCTGCGATTATCATCAATGAATTGGACGCGGAACGCCTCGACAGGCTATTAGAACGCCCAGAGTTCGCTAACCAACCCATCGCCCAGGCATTAAATGAAGAGCTTGATCGCGCACAGTTGCTGGCACCTGAAGCCATGCCGACCGATGTCGTCACCATGAACAGCCGGGTGCGCTTCCGCGATTTAAGCAGTAACGAAGAACATGTTCGTACTCTGATCTATCCCCATCTACCGAACGACGCAGAGGATGGCCTGTCGGTGATGGCGCCGATCGGTGCGGCACTACTCGGCCTACGCGTCGGCGACGCTATCCGTTGGCACTTACCCAACGGCAGCCAGACGCATATCGAAGTCTTGGCGTTGCTGTATCAGCCCGAAGCGGCCGGTGAGTTACACCGATAAGCGCGGCCAGCCGGAAACGGCTGGCCGACCTCATTCATCCAGCCCGCGCCGACGCCCCGGCAACATGGCGGCGATCAGATTACGACGTAGCCAGACTGACATGGCGATCACCGCCAGGACATGCACGCAGACCACCGCCGTCAACGCCTCGATTAACCAGAGATGCCACAGGTCTAGCGGCCAGCGCCAAGCCAACGCGCTCCCCTGCCCCCAGCCCGTCAAGGCAATAGACAACAGTAGCAACCACGTTAGCCAGATGCCGATGGCGCCTAACGGATTATGGTGCAGGGTCTGCGGCACCGTTCGACTACGCAGCTCGCGTAAATGCTGTATCAGGTTGTGCGGCGTTGGGATGAAGGCCGATAGGCGCGCGGGGCCGCGTGCGAATGTCACGCCCCACAGCAAGCGTAACAGCACCAGCCCTGCCACCGTCAACCCGATACCCCGATGCCAAAGGCTACCAGGGACCGTCAGATACAGACGATTAAGCAGGAAGCCCAGAGCCACGCTCCAGTGCGTCAGGCGGACGACCGCATCCCAACGCATCAGGCTTAACGATACTTTTTATGGTAGGTATTGCGAGTTTGCAACATCTGTTGCGCCTCGCTCTTGGCTTGATCCAACTGGCCGGCATCCGCCAGTTTCTCGGCCTTATCGATCTGACCGATCAAGATATCCAAGCCATGGCGATAATCTTTCATCTCTGCGCTATCGGCCGCCTGCCCCTGCAACTTAGGCGGTGTCTCGCTCTTAGCGGCCTCGGCGGCGCTACGCATCGCCGTCAACGCCTGTTTAAAATCCTGCGCCGTCGTGGCTTGCTGCGCCTGACGGTAATTCAGGTTAATGCTGTCCATGTCTTCGCTCAAGCTCGCTGCCTGAACCCATGCGCTGCTCGCCATCATCGCCAAGCCCGCCAAGGCCAATACTGTCTTCCGCATCTCTCTTCCCCACGTTTTATTAACATTTAGTCACGCTATTAAACATAATAAGGATAGGGAAAAGAGGCAAGCGCCGACACGACACAATCTATGCGGTATGACCTATCATTGCGAAAGATATAAAAAACTAGCGCTCACGCTAGCCGTTTAAAACGGTCAATAAAAAAGGGGCCATACGGCCCCTTAATACAGGATTTATCACCGACAAGCGTCTTATGCTTGTTCTTTATCGCCCAGCAGAACGGATTCCAACGCGATCTCGATCATGTCGTTGAAGGTCGTCTGACGCTCGGCAGAACTGGTCTGCTCGTGGGTACGGATATGGTCGGATACGGTACAGATAGTCAGCGCCTTAGCACCAAACTCGGCGGCCACGCCGTAAATCCCCGCCGCTTCCATCTCGACACCCAGGATGCCGTACTTCTCCATCACGTCGAACATCGTCGGATCCGGGGAGTAGAACAGATCGGCGGAGAACAGGTTACCGACGCGCACATCGATGCCCTTCGCCTTGGCGGCATCAGCGGCATTACGCACCATGTCAAAGTCAGCGATGGCGGCAAAGTCCTGGTCTTTAAAGCGCAGGCGGTTCACCTTAGAGTCGGTGCAGGCGCCCATACCGATCACGACGTCGCGCAGCTTAACGTCCATGCGTACCGCGCCACAGGAGCCCACACGGATGATTTTCTTCACACCGAAGTCGGTGATCAGCTCTTTGGCATAGATGGAGCAGGAGGGGATCCCCATGCCGTGGCCCATCACAGAGATCTTGCGCCCCTTATAGGTCCCGGTAAAGCCCAGCATACCGCGGACGTTGTTTACCTGGCGAACATCCTGCAAAAAGGTTTCTGCGATATGTTTCGCCCGTAGCGGATCGCCCGGCATCAAAACGACGTCGGCGAAATCACCCATTTCAGCATTAATGTGCGGCGTAGCCATAAGTTTAATCCTTCTCTTGAACGCAATAGACGGGAAAACGCCACCCAACAGGGGGTGGCGTTAATAATTAAAACATCGGTTTACCGTAAGCCATCGGCGACAGACCGAAATACTGAGCCACCGTCTGGCCAATATCGGCAAACGTATCACGCTCACCGAGGGAGCCCGGTTTGACCTTCGGGCCGTAAACCAGTACCGGAATATGCTCACGTGTATGATCGCTGCCGTGCCAGGTCGGATCGCAACCGTGGTCGGCGGTCAGGATCAGAATGTCATCCGGCTGCACCAGCGCCAACATCTCCGGCAGGCGACGGTCGAATAGCTCCAGCGCCGCGGCATAACCGGCGACATCGCGACGGTGGCCGTAGGAGGAGTCAAAGTCGACGAAGTTGGTGAAGACGATGGTATCGTCCCCCGCCTGACGCATCTCCTGTAAGGTCGCGTCGAACAGCGCATCGATGCCGGTCGCCTTCACCTTCTTGGTGATACCCACATTGGCATAGATGTCGGCGATCTTACCGATGGAGACCACCTCGCCCTGCTTCTCATCCACCAGCTTCTTCAGCATGGTCGGTGCCGGCGGCTCTACCGCCAAATCGTGACGGTTACCGGTACGCTGGAACTGACCAGGTTTATCACCGATAAACGGCCGCGCGATGACGCGCCCGATGTTATAGCCACCTTTGGTCAGCTCATCGCGCGCAATCTCGCACAATTCATACAGTCTTTCCAGCCCGAATGTCTCTTCATGGCAGGCAATCTGGAATACCGAGTCGGCAGAAGTATAGAAAATCGGCTTGCCGCTACGCATGTGCTCCTCGCCCAGCTCATCGAGGATCACGGTGCCAGAGGCGTGGCAGTTACCCAGGTAGCCCGGCAGGTTAGCGCGCTCAACCAAGGTATCCAGCAGTGCCTGCGGGAAGCTGTTCTGATGCTCGTGGAAGTAACCCCAATCGAACAGCACCGGCACGCCCGCGATTTCCCAATGGCCTGACGGCGTATCTTTACCGGAGGAGAGCTCGTTGGCATAACCATAAGCGCCGATGATCTCCGCGTTTTCGTCTAACCCCTCAGGGAAGCGTCCGGTGGACTCTTGGGCAGCTTTGCCCAGCCCCAGACGGCACAGGTTGGGCAGATGCAGCGGTCCTTTACGCCCGATGTCAGCCTCACCGCGAGCGCACGCACTGGCGATGTGTCCCAGGGTATCGGCCCCTTCGTCACCAAAGCGTTGCGCATCCTTGGCCGCACCAATGCCAAAGGAATCCAGAACCATGATAAATGCACGTTTCATCTTACTCTCCCGCGCTTACGCGCCAAGCGCCCGCCCGGCGTCTCGAGACGCACGAACGGGCCAAAATCATCAGACTCGGTTTGCTATTGGCTTAACCTCTACTGGGTGATACGGCGATACACCACCGGCGTCGCTTCAGGCGCATGTTCGCCCAGCGTCACCGCCGCCCGCACCGCCTCGGCGGCCTGTTGCCAGCTCGTCTCATCGCGAGCATGCACCACGGCCAACGGACGCTGCGCGTCTACCTTATCGCCCAGGCGAACCATCTCAGTCAGCCCCACGCTGTAATCAATGCTATCGCTGGCCTGGCGACGACCGCCACCCAGACCGACGACGGACATTCCCAGCGCCCGAGTATCCATCGCCGTGATAATACCAGTTTGTTCCGCAAATACCGGCTTACTCAACACGGCCTGCGGCAGATAGCGGTCATAATGCTCAACGAAGTCAAGCGGACCCCCCTGTGCGGCCACCATGCGCCCGAAGACCTCGGCCGCCTTGCCATTATCCAGGACTGCCTGCAGCTTACTGCGAGCCTCATCCTGATCGGCGGCTAACTTACCGGAGATCAACATCTCGACACACAGCGCCATGGTCACCTCGAACAGGCGCGGGTTACGGGCTTCGCCCGTCAGGAACTGTACCGCTTCACGCACCTCCAACGCATTACCTGCGCTGGAAGCCAGCACCTGGTTCATGTCGGTCAGCAACGCCGTCGTACGGCAGCCAGCCCCATTAGCCACCCCAACGATAGCCTCGGCCAACGCGGCAGATAGCTCGAAAGTCGGCATGAAGGCGCCAGAGCCGACCTTCACATCCATCACCAAGGCATCCAACCCTTCCGCCAGTTTCTTCGCCAAAATCGAGGCGGTGATCAGCGGAATGGAGTCCACGGTGGCCGTGATATCGCGCGTCGCATAGAAACGCTTATCTGCCGGTGCCAGTGAGGTAGTCTGCCCGATAATCGCGACGCCGACATCAGCAATAATGCTACGGAAACGACTATCGTCCGGGAAGATATCGAAGCCTGGTATAGATTCTAGCTTATCCAGCGTACCGCCAGTATGTCCCAAGCCACGCCCGGAGATCATCGGCACATAACCGCCGCAGGCCGCGACCATCGGCCCCAGCATCAGTGAGGTAACGTCACCCACTCCCCCCGTCGAATGCTTATCGACGATCGGGCCATTCAGATGCAGTGCGCGCCAATCCAACACGCTCCCTGAGTCACGCATCGCCATGGTCAAGGCGACACGCTCCGCCATCGTCATATCATGAAAAAAGATGGTCATCGCCAGCGCGGCGATCTGCCCTTCCGAAACGGTGTTATCCCGGATACCATTGACGAAGAAGCGGATCTCCTCCTCGCTCAATGCGTGGCCGTCGCGCTTTTTACGAATAATTTCTTGTGCTAGAAACAAGGTAACCCCCTGTTAAGCCGATTGTTAGAGTGGGATCGTCTACGCGATCCCTCAGAGGTAAAGGCTGTTCATCGTGATCAGGCCGCCGCAGCGGCCTGAATGGGCATCAGTAGCTGCTACCGGTACCCTTGGCGTCATAACCCAAGGTCTGTAGCAAGCTGGCCAGCAGGCTAGAGGCACCGAAGCGGAAATGGCGGCTATCGGCCCAGCCCTCACCCAACAGACGATCGGCGAGTGCCAGGTATTGTGCGGCATCTTCCGCCGTACGCACGCCACCGGCAGGCTTGAAGCCGACGCTCTGTGCCACACCCATGTCACGGATCACGCTCATCATGATCTCCGCGCTCTCCAGGGTCGCATTGACCGGTACCTTACCCGTCGAGGTCTTGATAAAGTCGGCGCCGGCCTTGATAGAGATTTCTGAGGCCTTGCGGATCAGGGCTTCTTCTTTCAGCTCACCGGTTTCGATGATCACTTTCAGCAGTACGTTAGCCGCGGCACAGGCCTCTTTACAGGCTTTCACCAGATCGAAGCCCACCTGCTCATTCCCCGCCATGAATGCACGATACGGGAAGACCACATCCACTTCGTCGGCGCCATAGGCGATCGCCGCACGGGTTTCCGCCAGCGCGATTTCGATATCATCATTGCCGTGTGGGAAGTTGGTCACCGTCGCGATGCGGACTTCAGGCGTTCCTTGTTCACGCAGGGTCTTACGCGCGATCGGAATGAAGCGAGGGTAAATACATACCGCGGCAGTGGTGCCCGCCGGGCTTTTGGCCTGATGACACAGCGCGATCACCTTCTCATCGGTATCGTTGTCATTCAGGGTAGTGAGATCCATCAGGCGCAGTGCGCGCTGAGCGGCAGTTTGTAACTCGGTCATAATACTCTCCAACTGGCTGAACGCGGCCCATGCCGGTTCAATCAAAAAAAACGGGGACGGAGGTGCTAACGGCTTACACCGTCAAGTTATCCCACACGTTGGCGAGCGGACTTGGTTCCCTGAAGAGACACCCGGATGCGCCGGATGACACTGAGATCCTTCTCACCGCACAAAGCCCTTCTGGTGTGATGATTTGAACACAAAACCTCCGTCATATTTGTGTTCAATGTCACATTAGATGAAAATCCAAATGCAACATTATCGATACATATGCGATGGCGATCACAAATAGCTCGCAATTATTATCCTGGTGATCCATAAACTCAGTCAGCTGCGAGGCGGATCAATCCTCTCCTGCCCACTTATTCGTAATCTGGTTGCCATCACCATCATTAACGGTTGCAACTATGTCTGAGATCATCGATAGCACACTACGCCAACGCGGCATGGCCATCGCCTGCGATCCCCACCTCTCTCCCGAACAGAAGCGCCACTTCTTAGCGCTGGAGGCGGAAAATCACCTGCCCTATCCACCCCTGCCCGACGATGCTCGGCAGGCGTTGGAGGAAGGCGTCATCTGTGACATGTTTGAAGGCCATGCCCCCTACAAGCCACGTTACGTGTTGCCGGACTACGCCCGTTTCCTCGCTCAAGGCTCGACTTGGCTGGAGCTCGAACCGGCGCAAGACTTCGATGACGCCCTCGCCATGCTGGTTATTCTGTATCACCATGTCCCATCCGTCACATCCATGCCGGTATTTTTGGGGCATTTAGATCAACTATTACTACCGTATGTTGGAATTTTAACAGAAAACGAATTATATATCCGTATAAAACGATTTTGGCGTTATCTGGATCGCACTTTTCCCGATGCCTTTATGCATGCCAACCTGGGGCCGTCGGATAACCTGTTAACACGCCTCTTCTTACGCGTCGACGCCGAGCTCGCGCAGGTCACGCCCAATCTAACGCTCCTCTACCATCCCGACCTCACCTCCAACGCCTGTCTACAACACGCCATCGAGAACATCTGTCACTGCGCCAAGCCACACATCGCCAATGCCGCGCTACATGATAAGATCTTCACAGCGGGCGGCTATGGCATCGTCAGTTGTTATAATTCACTGCCACTGGCTGGGGGCGGCAGTACGCTGGTGCGCCTGAACCTAAAAGAGGTCGCGCTACGTAGCCAAGGGGAAGAGGACTTCTTTCAACGCACCCTGCCCGATTACTGCCAACGGCAAATCGCCATCCTCAACGCGCGCGCCGACTTCCTGTTCGAATGCTCTCACTTCTTTAGCCAGAGTTTCCTGGTACGAGAGGGGCTGATCGATCCGGCACGTTTCGTGCCGATGTTCGGTATCTTCGCCCTCGCCGAGGCGGTCGAGATCCTTACTCAGCAGGCGGGAACGGCGCTGCACTATGGCCAAGATGCGCAGGCCAATGCCTTGGCTTACCGCATCAGCGCCTGGCTCGCGGATTTTGTCGAGACGACACCCCTGCGCCACGCCTGGCGGCAGCATGCCCTACTGCATGCTCAATCGGGCATCAGCAGCGATCGCGGTACCACCCCCGGAGCTCGCCTGCCCTACGGTCAAGAACCGGATCCCGTCAGCCACCTGCTGACTGTCGCCCCGCATCATGCCTATTACCCCGCCGGCATCAGCGATATCCTGACGCTGGATCCCACCGTGCAAAGTAATCCCCAGGCACTGATGCAACTCTGCCTGGGCGCCTTTTCCGTCGGGATGCGTGAGTTCACTGCCAACGTTGCGGGTAGCGAATTGGTACGCGTCACGGGCTATATGGTGCGAAAATCCGACCTGGAGCGTTTTCAGCGCGAGGGGTCACGCCTGAATACCACTTGGCTGGCTGAGGAGGCTGCTCGTAATAGCGGCATGTTGGAACGACGCGCACGGGTGATCAGCCATGAGCAGCAGATGCGCTTTAGTCAATAAGCTCCTGCCCTTCTCCTGCGTCGATGGGCCGGGTAGTCGTTTGGTGCTGTTTCTACAGGGCTGTAACCTGCGTTGTCGCAGCTGCCACAATCCTTACACCATCGGCCATTGTAATCACTGCGGCCTCTGCATCGCGACGTGTCCACACCAGGCCCTCAGTCTGTGTGACGGGCGGGTGGTCTGGGATGCGTCTCGCTGCCAGCAGTGCGACACCTGCCTGCAACGTTGCCCGCACCAAGCCAGTCCGATGGCTTTCTCCCTGAGTGTCGAGGAGGTCTTGCTACAGTTACGCCGCCAAGCGCCATTCATCAATGGTCTCACCGTGAGTGGCGGTGAGGCGACGCTGCAGTTACCCTTTCTGCAGGCGTTATTCCAGGCGATTCGGCAAGATCCACTGCTGCAAAGGCTCAATTGCCTGGTCGACAGCAATGGTGAATTGGCAGAGAGTGGTTGGGCGCGACTACTCCCTTGGTGTGATGGCGTCATGGTCGATCTGAAAGCGTGGAGAGACGAGCGACATCGTTGGCTGACCGGGCGCGGCAATCGGCGCATCCTGCAGAGCATCCGCTGGCTAGCCCAGCAACATCGCCTAGCGGAATTACGTCTATTGGTTATCCCACAGTACAGCGACTACCTCGACCACTGTGACGCGCTAGCCGAGTTCATCCTGACGCTCGGTGAAGTCCCCGTACGCCTAAATGCCTTTCACCCCCACGGCGTCTATGGCCCGGCGGCGGCGTGGCGCCGAGCCGATCGGGAAGCGATTGAGCGGCTAGCCGAGGCGTTAGCCGTTCGTGGTGTGACACGCGTGATCCGCCCGGCGCTGTATCTATAAAAAAACCACCCCGACCGTGGGCCGGGGTGGTTTTGTCCGTCAAGACGCGACTTACAACGCCAGGAAGAAACCGGCGATGGTCGCGCTCATCAGGTTAGAGAGGGTACCGGCCGCCACGGCGCGCAGGCCGAAACGCGCGATGTCATGGCGACGCTTCGGTGCCATGCTACCTAGCCCACCCAACAGGATCGCGACCGAGGAGAGGTTAGCGAAGCCACACAGGGCAAAAGAGATGATCGCCTTGGTATGCGTCGACAGTACCTGCAGGCCTGCCGCCGCGACATCCGCATCCGGCTTTAAGTATTCGCCGAAATTCATATAGGCCACAAACTCATTAACGATCAGCTTCTGGCCGATGAAAGAGCCGGCAACCTGTGCCTCGCTCCACGGAACACCAATCAGGAAGGCGAGCGGGGAGAATAGCCACCCCAGGATCAGCTCCATAGAGAGCTGCGGGTAGTTAAACCATGCACCGATCCCCCCTAACATGCCATTCAGCAAGGCGATCAAGGCGATAAAGGCCAACAACATTGCGCCGACGTTCAACGCCAACTGCAAACCGGACGCCGCACCCGAGGCCGCAGCATCGATCACGTTAGCCGGACGATCTTCGGCAGCCACCAGCGCACTGGCATCCTCACGGTCATGGGTCTGCTCGGTTTCCGGCACGATCAGCTTAGCGAACAACAGGCCACCCGGCGCCGCCATGAAGGAGGCCGCGATCAGGTACTCCAGCGGTACCCCCATCTGCGCATAACCGGCGAGTACCGAACCGGCGACGGAGGCTAACCCCCCACACATCACCGCGAACAATTCGGATTGCGTCATGGTCGCGACATAGGGACGCACCACCAACGGTGCCTCGGTCTGGCCGACGAAGATGTTGGCCGTCGCCGACAGTGACTCGGTACGAGAAGTCCCCAGCAACTTGTGCAACGCACCGCCCAGGATACGGATCACCAACTGCATGATGCCCAGGTAGTACAACACCGCGATCAGCGAGGAGAAGAAGACGATAACGGGCAAGACGCGCAGGGCAAAGACGAAGCCACCGCCACCGAACATTTCGAACATCTTGTCGGACACTAACCCGCCGAACATGAAGGAAATACCTTGGTTGCCATAGGCGATAACGTTTGCTACGCCGCTAGACATCGCCCCCAACATGTCGCGCCCTGCCGGCACGTACAACACGAAGGCGCCGAGGCACACCTGAACCGCAAAGGCACCCGCCACGGTGCGCACTCGAATAGCGCGGCGGTTATTGGAAAGCAGCACGCCGAGTAAGATCAGCGAGACCATTCCCACCACACCCATTAAAAGTTGCATGGTTATTATCCCTGTTGTGTGAGTCTTTGATAAAAGGCTTACACGCCCAATGGCGCAAGCCGTCTCCTGGTGCCAGGCAAAAAACAGGAGGGGGTCCATCGCCGGCGGGCGGATTATAGCGGGGCTATGCGGTTATTTGCGCGCATTGCTCACAAATTTATACAACTTGAAGCAAGTTAAATTGTTAAAAGGTGATGCATATCACATCATTTACTCGTTTGCGTGTGCAAAAAATCTGCAAAATTAAGGAGGGAGATGACCTCAGCGGCTATCCGCTGATGAATGAGAACCGGTCAGGCGCGTGACGGCAAGCTGAATAACCGTTGCGTATTACGATACAACGCCTCGGCGATCGCCTCGGGAGACTCTGGGCGCAACTGGCAGAGGGCTGCAAAGACACGCGCCAGTTGTTCAGGACGGTTGGCTTGGCCCTGGAAACCCGCCAACGGCATGTCCGGGGCATCGGTCTCCAATACCAAGGCATGCAACGGCAAGGTCGCCATCACGGCACGCGTCTTCTTCGCCCGCTCATAGCTGATGGTGCCGCCGACCCCGATGGCATAACCAAGCCGGACGAAGGCCTCGGCCTGGGAGAGGCTACCGGAAAAGCCATGCACTACACCAGTTCGCGCCAATGGGCGACGGCGCAGTGTCTGCGCCAACAGGTCGTGGCTACGACGCGAGTGTAGGATCACCGGTAGTTCATAGCGTTGGGCTAAGCTGAGCTGCTCCTGCAGCAGCGCTAACTGGCGTGCCGGTTGCTGCACCGGATCATAATGATCTAACCCGATCTCGCCCACGGCGACGATCGCCGGATCGCGCTGCGCCAACGCCAGCTCCAAGCGCGCCACATCCTCATCGCAGTGCTGCTCGACATATAAGGGATGAAGTCCCAAGGCGGCATACAGCATCGGGTGAGCATGGGCCAGCGCCAGCACCTGAGCGAAACGATCGGCGGCGACGCTGGGCACGATGATCGCCTGCACACCCGCCGCACGGGCTCGTTGCAGACTCGCCGACACATCACCGCAGAAGGGGGCGAAGTCGAAGTGACAGTGCGTATCGATCAGGCAGGGCAACGTCATGCCGATACTTCCACTCGCGGCGCATACACCGCAGACGGAACCGCAGCCGGCGTCTGTCGCACCGGGCCATGGGCATGGGCCGGCAACTCACGCGGCAGCAACCAATGGCCGACCGCCGCCAGAAAATAACGGGCACAGCGCCGCCCCAAATGGTAGTCGGTATTCAACGCCGCCACCGTACTACCCAGCGCATGGCTCGCCAAGGGCTTGGGCGGATAGATCTCAAAGATACGCAAGTGACCCGGTGGCTGTTCGATAAAGCGCTGTGTACGACGGTAGCTCTTCTCGTGGTACTGCATCATACGCACCATCTGCTGTAGGCTGCTCTCGCTAAGCAGCGATTCCATCCGCTTGACCCAGCGGGGGGTATAGAACATCTGCGACGGCACGGTACGCACCACCACAATGGTATCCGCCCCCAGACGGTAAGCTTCACGTACCGGAATGGCATCGCTGATGCCGCCATCCTGGTAAGTCTCTCCGTCCAACTCCACGCCACTGCGATAGAAACCGGGAATGGCGCTACTGGCTTTGATCACCTGCAACCAATCGTCACGCCGCGCTGGAAAGTAGGTCGCGCGAAAGTCGTCGCTGCGACTGGCGACCATGTAAAACTGGCGCTGCTGGCCCAGCATGCGTTCGGCCCGCTCAAAGGCCAATGGCATGTCGTGATGGGTTCGATCCACCAGCCAATCGAGATCGATCAGATGCCCACCGCGTACAAAACGCAATGGGTTGAAGAAATCGATGCGGGTGGTATAGCGGGTGATCACTCGCCGGGCATAACCGGGCTGACCGCAGACAAAGGCGGACAGGTTCTGTGCGCCGGCGGAGGTCCCCAGATAGAGATCGAAGGGGTTGAAACGCGCACGCAGAAACTCATCCAAGACACCCGCGGTGAAAATGCCCCGTTGACCGCCCCCCTCGCAGACGAGGGCGATCTTCCCCGGGCGATAAGGCTTATAAGCTAAGGGTTCAATATTTCCCAGGGTAATAGGTATTCGGTATCCCACGTTGCACCTCATCACGACACGATCGAACGGAACGCATGTACCCACGTAGGCACACACTACATCCATCCGTTAAGCATACCTTGGATAAGGAGACGGAATAAGTCCAGCCAGGCGAGGAAATATTCATATTCTGTCCGCTTTGGCTAACACCGTGTCATCGCGCATAGCACAACGGGCCTGACGGCCCGTTGTATGCATTAAGCGTTCGCCTAGCGGCGAAACGATCAATGTTCGCGCGTCTGGCGGAAACGCACCTCGGGGTAGCGCTCCCGTGTCAGGTTGAGGTTGACCATGGTCGGCGCAATGTAGGCCAGGTTATCGCCGCCATCCAGTGCCAGGTTTTGCTCGTTCTTACGCTGGAAGTCATCGAATTTCTTGGCGTCGTCGCACTCGACCCAGCGGGCGGTAGACACGTTGACCGACTCATAGATCGCCTCGACGTTGTACTCGCTCTTCAGGCGTGCCACCACCACATCGAACTGCAGCACACCGACCGCGCCGACGATCAGATCGTTATTGGTGAGCGGACGGAAGACCTGTACTGCCCCCTCTTCGGAGAGCTGCACCAGCCCCTTCAGCAACTGCTTCTGCTTAAGCGGATCGCGCAAGCGAATACGGCGGAACAGCTCCGGCGCAAAGTTAGGAATACCGGTGAACTTCATCTCTTCACCCTGGGTGAAGGTGTCGCCGATCTGAATGGTGCCATGGTTATGCAGGCCAATGATATCGCCCGGGTAGGCCTCTTCCACATGGGCACGGTCGCCGGCCATAAAGGTCAACGCATCAGAGATCACCACATCCTTACCGGTACGCACCTGGCGCAGCTTCATCCCCTTGTCGTAACGCCCGGAGACCACGCGCATAAAGGCCACACGGTCGCGATGCTTAGGATCCATGTTGGCCTGGATCTTAAATACGAAGCCGCTGAACTTCTCTTCGTCGGCGCTGACTTCGCGCACATCGGTCATCCGCGGCATCGGAGCGGGGGCCCAGGCAACCAGGCCATCCAACATATGATCCACACCGAAGTTACCCAGCGCGGTCCCGAAGAAGACCGGGGTCAGTTGACCGTTGAGGAAGGCCTCCTGTTCGAACTCGGTCGAGGCGCCCTGCACCAACTCCAGCTCTTCGCGCAACTGCGCCGCCAGATCGTCGCCCACCGCCTCGTCCAACTGCGGGTTATCCAATCCCTTAATTACCCGGACTTCTTGGATGGTATGTCCCTTACCGCTCTGATACAGGTAGGTCTCATTCTTATACAGATGGTAGACCCCCTTAAACAGCTTACCGCAGCCGATTGGCCAAGTGATCGGCGCACAGGCGATCTTCAGCTCGTTCTCCACCTCATCCAGCAACTCCATCGGATCGCGGATGTCGCGGTCGAGTTTGTTCATAAACGTCAGGATCGGCGTATCACGCAGACGCGTGACCTCCATCAGCTTACGCGTACGATCCTCGACGCCCTTGGCGGCATCGATCACCATCAGGCAACAGTCCACCGCCGTCAGGGTACGGTAGGTATCTTCGGAGAAGTCTTCGTGCCCCGGGGTGTCCAACAGATTCACCAGGCAGTTGTGATACGGAAACTGCATCACGGAGGTGGTAATCGAGATCCCGCGCTGCTTCTCCATCTCCATCCAGTCAGACTTGGCATGCTGGCTCGATCCTCGGCCCTTGACGGTCCCGGCGACCTGAATCGCCTGTCCGAACAGCAACACTTTTTCGGTGATGGTCGTTTTACCGGCATCGGGGTGCGAGATGATAGCGAAGGTGCGCCGTTTAGCGACCTCGCGAGCGTATTCACTTGGCGACATGATTTTCTGTTCTGTATTTGAGCTGCCCTGCCCGCCGACACGAGCTAACGGCGTCTATCGGTGGGCAACACAGGAGTAAATGGGTCATAAGCGCGCCATTTTCCCTGATTTATCCAGGTTAGACAACGCGCAATTTTCGTAGGCCAATCGCACAGGAGAGGCGAGAAACAGCCGGAGCGAGCCGTCAGAGCCCTCGCTAACCGAGCGGTAACGCCATGATACGCGCATCCTCGCGCCCATCGGCGGTCGGATAATAGTTACGCCGCAGCGACACCTCGTTAAAGCCCAGATCCTGATACAAGGCGATCGCGGGCTGGTTGGAGTCGCGGACTTCCAGCCAGAGGGTCACCACACCCCGCTCCGTCAGATCATCGATCAGGCGCAGCAATAACTGGCGCCCCAGCCCTTGACGTTGAAAGGCGGGGGCGACCGCGATATTAAACAGCGTCGCCTCATCCAATACCACCTGGGTGATGGCGAAAGCCGCCAACTGTCCCTGGGACTCCAGCTTCAGATTGTAGTAACGCTCACCCTGGTTACCGACAAAAGTATTACGCGTCCAGGGAAAGGCGTGGCTGGCGCACTCCACGCCGTAGGCGGCGTCAATGTCCGCCGAGGTCAGGGAAGAAATGGTGTTGCTCATGACAAATTTGCTGCCATAGGGCGCGCTTGGCGCCGGGGTTATGATAAAGCGCACTGAGCGCCGAGGTGTGCAGTTGCGCTTCTGCCGGAGCGGCATCGCCCAACCACCAGCAGAGGTAATGCTGGCGCTGGTCCAGCGTCTCATACTGCTCCGGGGTCAGGATCACCGCCTGCTCCGCCGTCAGCGACAGCGCACGCAGAATATCGCACAACAACAGATCATCCGGCGACAAGGGGGCCTGTGACACGATCAATAGCCGTGTCTGGGGCGATGGCGTAATGGCGACCTCGCCACGCAATAGCGACGGACGGCGTAACACCCACTGCGTCACGCCAAGCTGCTGTAAAAGTCGATCGCGTCGCGAAACCATACTACTCCTACCTCATCTGCGCCGTACGGCGCCGGGGAACTCGTTGATGCCTGTCTGGCTACTATGCTAACAAACCCCCGGCCCCGCTACCATCCATGACAGACGATGCCGAGTTTCAGAACCCCGTTGAAAGCTTTATAATCGCCGGTCAGCCCATAGAGGAGTTTTGTGTCATGTCCGCTTTTACCCCGGCCAGCGAAGTCATACTGCGCCATAGCGAAGAATTGGCTTCACGCCGCGTCCTGTTCGCCGGCGATCTACAGGATACGCTGCCTGCGCAGTTTGATGCCCTCGAGGTACGCGCCCACACGAGCCAGTATCACCACTGGCAGGCGCTACAATCCACCATGGGCGAGCGCTGTCTATTCGCCTTGGAAGCGCCGCAGGCGTTCGTCGCCGGTATCGATACCCTGCTGTACTATTGGCCGAAGAGCAAACCCGAAGCCCTATTCCAACTCACCCAGCTGCTATCGGTGCTACCGCAGGAGTGCGAGGTGTTCATCGTCGGGGAAAACCGCGCCGGGGTACGCAGCGCTGAAGAACTATGCGCCGAGATGGTGACGCTGAGCAAAATCGACAGCGCGCGTCGCTGCGGCCTGTACCATGGCCAACTCACTCAGCCGGTCACCTTCGATCTGGCTGACTGGTGGATGAGCTACCACACCGGTTCGTTACACATCGCCACGCTACCGGGCGTCTTCAGCCGCGATGGCCTGGATATCGGTAGCCATCTGCTGCTCTCCTCGCTGCCCCACGGCCTCAAAGGACGCGTGCTGGACGTCGGCTGCGGTGCCGGGGTTCTCTCCGCCGCCATCGCTCGCATGTCACCAGAGACCACCCTCACCCTGTGTGATGTCAACGCCGCCGCGCTGGCCGCCAGCCGCCAGACCCTCGCGCAGAATGACATCCCGGGCGAGGTGATCGCCAGTAACGTCTTCTCCGACATCGACGGGCGCTTCGATCTGATCATCTCCAACCCGCCCTTCCACGATGGGGTACAGACCAGCCTATTGGCCGCACAGACCCTGATCCGGGGGGCGATCAGCCATCTACAATTAGGTGGCGAGTTACGCATCGTCGCCAATGCCTTCCTGCCGTATCCGCAGGTACTCGACGCCATCTTTGGTCGCCATGAAGTGGTTGCCCAGACCGGGAAATTCAAGGTCTACTCCGCCATCCTCGACCGCCCGGCGCTAGAACATAGTCGCCGCCGCTAAGCCCCCGGGCCGGCACTGCCGGCCTTTTTTTCGCAGTTGAACGGCGAAAAGATGGCGAAGACGGCCAAATTTACATCGAACGCGGAAGATTCGGCAAATAACTGTTGACGCCGCGACGAAAATCTCTAGAATTCGCCTCCGTGGTTACGTTACTCCCGTAGTAACGCAACGGTATGCGAAGGTGGCGGAATTGGTAGACGCGCTAGCTTCAGGTGTTAGTGTCTTAACGGACGTGAGGGTTCAAGTCCCTCTCTTCGCACCACATAACCACGATTGATTGCGCTTTGACGGCACCTTGCGAAGGTGGCGGAATTGGTAGACGCGCTAGCTTCAGGTGTTAGTGTCTTAACGGACGTGAGGGTTCAAGTCCCTCTCTTCGCACCAAAGCCGACGAGCGACAATCGATACACCCGTGTGCGAAGGTGGCGGAATTGGTAGACGCGCTAGCTTCAGGTGTTAGTGTCCTAACGGACGTGAGGGTTCAAGTCCCTCTCTTCGCACCACTTCTCTGTTGTTCTCTCCCGATATGCTCTCGTAATCCCTCAATTATCTTTACACGTTTATTTGAACTCTCTACTGCAGCTTTCTGGTCAGTTATTTTCGTTTTTCGCCGTCTCAAGTGCGTTCCCCCTCGTTCAGGCCCTCAACCGATCTGCAATGACAACATACTCAACGATCCCATCACGATCCCCAGATCGAACACCTGCTGTCGCTCTCTCCCGTCCCAACAGCCCAACACGGTTAATAGCGGCAAGAAATGCTCGGGGGTCGGGTTAGCCAGCGCGGCATCGGGATGACGCGCAAACTGCACGAGGGGTGACTCACAGCCTTGCTGCGACAGGTTATCCCGTACGAAACGCTCAAAACGTAACGCCCAAGGATAGGGAGGCGCGAACGCCTGCCAACGCAGAGTGCGTAGGTTATGTACCACGTTACCGCTTCCCAACAACAGGATACCGCGGCGCCGTAATACCGCCAGCGCTTGCCCTAAGCGATAGTGGTATGCGGGGGGTTGTGTCAGATCCAGGCTAAGCTGCACCAGCGGAATATCGGCCTGAGGATAGAGATGCAACAACAGACTCCAGGCGCCATGGTCAAATCCCCATGCTTGTCGATCTAACGCCAGCGGGAAATCCGCCGCCAGCAACGTCTGTAGCTCCATCGCCAATGCGGGGCTCCCCGGCGCCGGATAGCTCAACGCCGCCAGCGCCGGCGGGAAGCCGGTAAAGTCATGCAGGGTACGGGGGTGCGCCATGGCCGTAACCCATAGCCCACGCGTACACCAATGGGCGGAGATCACCACGATGGCACGCGGACGAGGCAACGCAATACCAAGACGTCGCCATTGTGCGCTAAAGAGGGTCTCCTCTAAGGCATTCATCGGGCTACCGTGTCCCAGAAACAGTGCAGGCATCGGGGCATCATACATCGCGACTCTCCTCAAACGCCCCCACACTTATCAAGCGGTGGCAGCGACATGGCTGAGCTAAGCACTCTCTGGCAAGAATAGAATAGGCACAGACAATCAGTGGGATTGTGTATAACATGATCACCAATATTTACTTTTATTCACACTTAATAAATAATGAAAATCATTATCATTTTTGGAGAGTGTGCCCATGTCCATCCCCTTGCTCCTTACGCTGCTCGCTGGTGCCGCGACTGCCGTCGGTGCCCTCCTTGCGATTATCGGGCGAAAACCCTCTAACCGAGTCTTAGCCTTCTCACTCGGCTTCGCCGCCGGGATCATGCTGCTGATCTCTCTGATGGAGATGTTACCCGCCGCGCTGGCTACGCCAGGCATGCCGCCTTTGCTGGGGTACGGTATGTTTATTCTTGGTTTGGTGGGGTACTTCCTGCTCGATCGCCTACTACCGCACAATCACGCCCATGACATGGTTCCGCTAGGCGGCGCGGCGCCACGCAATCTGAAACGCACCGCCCTACTCCTCACCTTGGGGATCAGCCTACATAACTTCCCCGAGGGTATCGCGACCTATGTCACCGCCAGCGCCGATCTGGAGCTGGGCATGGGGATCGCATTGGCGGTCGCCATCCATAACATTCCTGAAGGGCTCGCCGTCGCCGGGCCGGTCTACGCCGCCACCGGTTCACGCCTGCGTGCCTTCGGCTGGGCAGGCCTATCCGGTGTCGCAGAAATCCTCGGCGGGGTACTGGCTTACGCGGTACTCGGCCCCGCCATCTCGCCCATCGGTATGGCGGCGATAATGACTCTGGTTGCCGGTATCATGGTGGCGCTGTCAGTGGATGAGTTGATGCCGCTGGCTAGGGAGATCGACCCTCAGAATAACCCCAGTCGTGGTGTCCTGTGTGGGATCACGGTCATGGGACTCAGTCTAGCCCTGCTACAGACGACGCCGTTATGATCAGCGCATCGTCCTCTCACCTCGCGTGAGGCGTAACAAAAAAGGGATAGCCAGTGGCTATCCCTTTTTTTATGACTCTGCGCGGTGACGATTAGCTCGCCTGCTCCTGGGACTCATGCGCCTGGCGGTAAGCCACCAGATCGTCGATAGTCACCACCGGCATATTATGTTGGCGGGCAAACTCCACCACCTGCGGCGCGCGGGCCATCGTACCGTCATCATTAGTCAATTCGCATAGCACCCCTGCCGGGCGAAAACCGGCCAGCGCGACCAGATCGATGGTCGCTTCGGTGTGGCCACGACGTACCAATACTCCCCCAGGACGCGCACGCAACGGGAACACATGGCCAGGACGGTGCAGATCGCTCGGCTTGGCATCATCGGCAATCGCCGCGCGTACCGTGGTCAGGCGATCGCGTGCGGAAACCCCGGTCGTCACCCCTTCTGCCGCCTCGATGGTCACGGTAAATGCCGTACCATAGTGGCTGGTGTTATTACTCACCATCATCGGCAGATCCAACTGCTGACGACGCGCCTCGGTGAGACACAGGCAGACGATGCCGCTACCGTGACGAATGGTCATCGCCATCTGTTCAACGGTCATGGTTTCGGCGGCGAAGATCATGTCGCCTTCGTTTTCACGATTCTCATCATCCAGCACCATGACGCCACGGCCAGCGCGCAGTGCAGATAGCGCATGTTCCACGCGCTCCATTGGGGTACCGAAATCGGAAAGCAGAGTCTGATTCATGGTAAAAAACCTCATCAATAGTTGTATGAATTACCAGAATCAGGGCAATTTGAGGAGCAGCTCGTGCCAGAGGCACGGACAAAATAACGCGAGCGGGTTCACCCCGGCAGATGTCGTTACTCTCTCCCATCCGGACTATAACCGTCGGCCCCGGAATTACACCGGATCTGCTGACCTTGCATCGTAATGCAAGCGCTCGCGGGCTTTCGGTGACGCCACTGCGTACCGATTTACCGCCGGTAGGGACTTTCACCCCGCCCTGAGAAGTAAGCGAAATGACTATAACGCCAAAGCGAATAGCGAGCAATCGTCATCGTCGATTATTGGCGTTCGCTCACAAAGCCACAGAGTAGGGTGCAAGAACGAACATTTATCATCCAGGACAAGCGATTGCGTGCGATAATCGCCTGCCCTACTGGCATCTGAGATAACACTACGGTAACGTATCCACTACCGCATGATTGCCGTAAAAACCAAGGAACGCACCATGATTGATCCCAAGAAAATTGAACAGATTGCCCGTCAGGTGCATCAATCCATGCCGAAAGGACTACGCGAGTTCGGTGACGATATGGAGAAACGGATCCGCCAGATCCTTCAGACGCAGCTTAACCGCTTAGATCTGGTTAATCGCGAAGACTTCGACGTCCAGACCCAAGTGTTGCTGCGTACCCGGGAAAAACTGGCGTTACTGGAACAACGCGTCGCCGCGCTGGAGAATCGCCTCTCGCGGGATGAAGAAGAGCAGGCCTAACGCCTGCCCCTCATACGCTGCGCCGCCGAACGCGGCGTGGTAACAACAGCGTCAATAAGGCGAGCATTCCCAGCGCATACAGGCTCTTCACCCCGACCATCAACAGCAGTAACACGCATAGCCCAGCGCCAATCACCGCCATCATGCGCGCCTTCCCGCGCAACAGGCGACATCCTGCCAGCATGCACAACAGATAGATCATGATGAAGACGCCATTGGCGTAGACGATCAGCGCATCCAGCGCCAGATCACTCAGATAGATAGCCAACGAACACACGAGGCAGCAGATGACCACCGCCGTCAGCGCATTGACCGGCGCCTGCCGTGTCGAAAGCCGAGCCAGACGACTCGCGGGACGCTCCTGTGCCTGAGTCCACACCAGGCGAGCGAAACTCTGAATATAGATATTCAGGCTGGCAAAACACGCCAAATAGCCGATCACACAGGCAATCCACAACGCCTGCCGACCGAACAATTGCACCACGATCCCCGGCAACGATGCCGCCGCCTCTCGGCCACTCCCGTAGGCATGAAAGTAGAGTACCGCCACGCTACATGCCCAATAGACCACGCCTGCCAGCAACAACCCCAACAATAGAGCCCGTGGGAAGTCACGCTCGGGATGACGAAACTCCGCTGCCAAATGCGCGAAGGCTTCGAGACCGACGAAACACCAGAACATCACCGCCAAGGCAGCGGCAAGGGGAGATAATGCGAGTTGCTGTGCCGTCGGCCAGGGGATCGTCGCCGGGGTGATCCCGCCACGCCACCAGATGGCGGCGATCAGCAACACCACCAGCACGGCGATCAGCGTCTGTAAATTCGCGCTCGACCCCGCGCCGCGCGTCCCCAGTAGCCATACCGCCAACAGTGTCGATAACTCTACCGCCAACAGGCTTCCCCCCTGCCAGCCGAACATCGCCTGCCAGAAACCGGCCGCAATCTGTAGCGAGGCGGGCAGCCCGACGGGGATCACCGACAGGAATAACCAACCGGTAACCCGTGCCATGTGTGGGCCAAACGCCTTACCGACGAAGTGCGCCGCGCCACCTGCACTCGGGAAGTGGCGCCCCAATCCGGCAAAGCCGATGGCGATGGGAAAGACTAAGACGATCAATAACGGCCAGGCCCAGAGACTCCCTGTGCCGGCGACTTGGGCGGCCAGCGCCGGAACCGCGAAGATCCCGGTGCCCAAAAGGGAGGTGGAGAGCAAACCAACGCCCTGCACCAACCCTAACTCCTGCTTTAATGTTGCCACGATGCTATCCTGCTAAGCTGTCTGCGACACCTTAGCCGTGCGGGTTCTGACGGATGGTATTGATGATATTGGTCGTCGAGCAGCCATCTTCAAAGTTCAGGACGCGGACCTCGCCACCAGCGGCGATCACCTCGCGGCCCCCCGCGATCTCCTCGGGCTTATAGTCCCCCCCCTTCACCAGCAGATCGGGCAGGATCTCGGCGATGATACGCTGCGGGGTATCCTCCTCGAATGGGATCACCCAGTCGACGGACTCCAGTGCGGCCAGTACCAACATACGCTGTGCCAACGGGTTAACCGGGCGCTCCGGCCCCTTCAAACGGCTAGTCGACGCGTCGCTGTTGACGGCGACGATCAGGCGATCGCCCAACTTACGCGCGTTCGCCAGGTAAGAAACGTGACCGGCATGAAGAATGTCGAACACCCCATTGGTCATCACCACCTTCTCGCCGCGTTGACGCGCCTTGAGTACCGCCGCCTTTAGCGCTTCCTGTGACATCACACCAAAGCCGGTGTCGGCACGACCGCGGATGGCGTTCTCTAGCTCAATAGGCGAAACGGTGGAGGTCCCCAGCTTGCCGACCACCACTCCTGCGGCGGCGTTAGCCAAGAAGCACGCCTCCTCCAGCGAGGTACCGGCGGCAATGGCCGTCGCCAACATACCGATCACCGTATCGCCGGCGCCGGTCACGTCATACACCTCTTGCGCCTGCGTCGGCATATGCAACGGCGGAACGTCACGCTGTAGGAGCGTCATCCCCTGTTCGGAACGCGTCACCAACAGTGCGGTCAACTCGAAGCGATCCATTAACGCCAGACCACGTTCGACGATCTCCTGTTCGCTCTGGCAACGCCCAACGACAGCCTCGAATTCGGAGAGGTTCGGTGTCAGCAACGTCGCCCCACGATAGCGTTCGAAGTCGGTACCTTTCGGATCGATCAAGACCGGCACACCGGCATCACGCGCCAGGCGGATCATCGGCTGTACCGCGGCCAAGGCTCCCTTGGCATAATCGGATAGGATTAGGGCGCCCAACTGGGGTAACGCCTGACGGATACGGGCAAAGATCGGCTCGGGGTCGACACCACCGAATCCCTCTTCGAAGTCCAGACGGATCAACTGCTGATTACGCGACAGCACACGCAACTTGGTAATGGTCGGCTGATTCGGCACCGCGACGAAGTCACAGGCCACATTGACCTCTGCCAGACGCTCAGCCAAAGCACGGGCGGCATCATCGACGCCAGTCAACCCCACCAGACGGGCTCCGGCACCCAGCGAGGCAATGTTCATCGCCACGTTGGCCGCGCCGCCGGGGCGCTCTTCAATGGTCTCCACTTTGACCACGGGCACCGGTGCTTCCGGCGAGATCCGGCTGGTTGGCCCATACCAGTAACGATCCAACATCACATCGCCCACTACCATCACTTGGGCGCGGCGAAAATCAGGCAGGGTTACTTTCATCCCCAGACTCCTACGTATCAAGATGGGCGCAATATTATCACAATCCCCTCAATATCAATTACACTAGCCATTAAATCTATCTTTGAGGCCCCTTGAACGAGCGTTATGGCAGACAATCACGTTTATCCACAGTTTCGGCGCAGCATGTTGCATCCCCGCTATTGGCTTACCTGGCTCGGGATCGGGATCTTCTATCTGATCATGCTACTACCCTATCCCTGGCTCTCCCGCCTGGGCAAGAGACTGGGGAAACTGTCGATGCGCTTCTTAAAGAAACGCGTCCAGGTTGCCCGTCGCAACCTAGAGCTCTGTTTTCCGCAGATGGCGGAGAGTGAACGTGAACGCTGGCTCGAGCAGAACTTCGAATCGGTCGGCATGGCGCTGATCGAAACCGGGATGGCCTGGTTCTGGCCGGATTGGCGTATCCGCCGCTGGTGTAAGATTGAGGGCGATGACAACATGCAGCAAGCCCTCGATGCGGGTAAAGGCATCCTTTTAATCGGTATGCACTTTCTCACCCTAGAGCTGGGGGCGCGTATCTTCGGCATGCAGAATCCCGGCGTCGGGGTCTATCGTCCCAACGACAACCCCGTACTCGACTGGCTCCAGACGTGGGGGCGGTTACGCTCCAACAAATATATGATCGATCGGCGCGATGTGAAGGGGATGATCCGCGCATTGAAAGAGGGCGAGATCGTCTGGTACGCGCCGGATCACGACTACGGCCCCAAGAGCAGTGTCTTCGTGCCGTTATTCGCCGTCGAGCAAGCCGCCACCACCACCGGCAGCTACATCCTGGCTCGTATGAGTAAGCCGACCATCCTCCCCTTCACCCCGGTACGTAACGCGGATGACAGCGGCTATACCCTGTATATCCAACCGATGATCCAGGACTTTCCGCTCGACGATCAGTATGCGGCGGCTAGCTACATGAACCGCATCGTAGAGCGCGAGATCATGCTGGCGCCGACGCAATACATGTGGCTCCATCGCCGCTTCAAGACCTGCCCACCAGGCATGCCCTCACGCTACTAATCGACCGTTATGGGACGGCCCTACCTCAGGCGTCGTCCCCGCCCAACCAACGCTGCCAACTTGCCGCCACCCGCGCCCGCTCGGCACTAAAGCGTGTCGCCTCCACCACGCCCGGTAACGCTTGTAACGCCAAGTGATGCAAGGTGTTGCGTAGGGTGACATAGGCTTGCGTTAACCCCGCCGCCTCCTCCTGCGTCATAATCTGATAGCGCGCCATCAGCTCGAAGATACGCACATTGTCCGACCAGTGCGTCAGGCGTGGCTGCGTCGCCGCATAACGCAACACCAGATATTGGGCGATAAACTCGATGTCCACAATGCCGCCAGCATCGCTCTTGATATCGAAGTGCTCAGCGTGACGGCTCCCCAGATGAGCTCGCATCTTGGCGCGCATCTCGCGCACCTCACGTTGCAACGATGCTCCCTCGCGGGGACGACAGAGGATCTCATGACGAATGGCGGCGAAACGTTGGTGCATCGCCTCATCGCCATAGACCGGCCGGGCGCGAACCAATGCCTGATGTTCCCAGGTCCAGGCTTCATGACGTTGATAGTCGCCGAAGGCCTCGAGGGTACTGACCAGCATCCCCGCGGCGCCGGAGGGACGCAGCCGCGCATCGACCTCATACAGGATCCCCGAGGCGGTACGCGTGCTGAACAGGTGCATGATGCGTTGTGCCAGACGGAGATAAAACTGGCGACCGTCGATACTACGCGGCCCCTCAGTCATCACCTCCACGGGGCAATCCAGTAGAAACACCAGATCCAGATCGGAGCCATAACCCAGCTCCCATCCCCCCAGCTTGCCATAACCGATGACGGCAAAACCGCGTGTACTCTGGCCAACCAGGTGCATCGGCTGGCCATAACGCGCCACCATCTGCTCCCATGCCTGCTGCACCACCGCATCGATCATCGCCTCTGCCAGATAGGTCAGATGATCACTGACCTTCATCACCGGCAATACACCGGCAATATCGCTGGCGGCGATACGCAGCTGCTGTGCATGCTTAAACTGGCGCAGCGCCTCCAGACGCTGCTCCTCATCGTCCGGGATACGCAACAGATATTGACGCAGCTCATCACGGTACGCCTCTTGGGCGACGGGTCGATACAGGGTGGCGGGATCGAGCAATTCATCGAGCAACAGCGGATAACGCGCCAACTGATCGGCTAACATCGGCGAGGCGGCGCAGAGGCGGATCAACTGATTCAGCGCCGCCGGATACTCCATCAGTAGCTCCAAATAGGTGGTGCGAGTCACGATGTTGAGCAGCAGAGGGATCAAACGTTGCAACAACGTCAACGCCTCGTCGCGGACACACACCTGCGCCAACAGCGCCGGCATCAGGGTCGCCAACACCTCACGTCCACGCGGGCCGATAGTACGCTTATCCACATCGTGACGAAAATCGGCCAGGGCGCGCTGCAGACGCGCCCGTTCCTCATCATCCAACTGCGGCATCAGCCGTGCCACCTCGGCGGCCTCCAGGCTCTCTTGCCACAATGGCGCAAAATGCAGGGCCGCATCAGCGGCACTCTCCTCCTCGCCATCATCCTCCCCGATCAGGGCGTTGAAGATGGCTCGCACCGCCGACATCCGCGTCTGTAACGCCTGCTGCAATTGTGCCCAATCCGCTAACCCCATGCCGTAGGCGAGGCGAGTACGATTAAGCGCATCGGCGGGTAAGGTCTGGGTCTGCTCATCGTTGATCGCCTGCAACAGATTCTCTAGACGGCGCAAAAAAAGATAGGCATCACGTAACGTCGCCACCTGCTCCGGAGTCAGTAATCCCAACTGACCGATCGCCGCCAATGCCGGTAGCAGTGCACGTTGCTGCAATGCCCGCTCGCGCCCCCCCCGGATCAGTTGGAAGACCTGAGTGATGAACTCGATCTCACGAATACCACCGGCGCCGAGTTTGATATTGTCTGTCAGCCCCCGGCGACGCACCTCGCGCGCAATCATCCCCTTCATATTGCGCAGTGACTGAATCACGCTGAAGTCGATATAGCGGCGGAAGACGAAGGGACGCAACAGACTGTACAGCTCCTGGCTATAGCGATCCTGGCCATCGCCCAGCAGGCGGGCCTTGACCATGGCGTAACGCTCCCAGTCGCGCCCTTGCTCCTGATAGTAGTCCTCCAAGGCAGCGAAACTCAGCACGAGCGGGCCGCTATCGCCAAAAGGACGCAGACGCATATCCACCCGGTAAACGAACCCCTCCACCGTCGGCTGATCCAGCGCCTTGATCAGCCGCTGTCCCAGCCGGGTGAAGAACTGGGCATTATCCAGTTCGCGCCGACCGCCGCGGGTATGTCCCCCCTGTGGGTAAACGAAGATGAGATCGATGTCGGAGGAGAAATTCAGTTCGCCGCCCCCTAACTTACCCATCCCGAGGATCAATAGGGGCTGCGCCTCGCCGACCTCGTTGCACGGCACACCCCACTCCTGACAGCAGCGGGCATAGAGCCAATCACGCGCGCCAATGATCAAGGTCTCGGCCAAGACGCTGAGCTGAGTCAGCGTCTGCTGGCAATCGGCCTGGTTGCTGCTCTGCATCCAGGCGATACGCGCCAACATCTGACGACGGAACAGGCGTAATGCCGTCATTAATGCCGCCTCATCCTGCACCGCAGCGAGATCCTGCGCCAGCCAGTCGGCATACTGCTGCCACTCCGTCGCCTGCGGCGCTTGGCTTTGCAAGCGCTGCCACCACGCAGGATGCGCGACAAACGCATCGGTCATGAAGTCACTCAACGCCAGTACTGACAACGCCGACGGCGCGACAGCCGATAAGCGCGCAGCCTGGCGCTCACCCTGGTCGCGCAACCGCGCCGGCATCTCCCGAAACTCGGACATACTCACTCCTTTGCGTGATAGCATGACTCAATGCGCCGCCATCGGAGACGGCGACATAGAGGACTAGGTTTAGCGCGCGCCGTTGCGCCAGAAAGCCGGTTGATGCAAGGCTTGATGACAGGCCTCCGTCAATGACGCGGCCGCCCCTTGGGCGATGGTGTGCGCTAACGCCTGCCAGGGCATCAGATAAGCATCCACCGCCTCGCTCTCATAGGCACCGCCTAACAGGCGTACCGCCAACATCTGGTGCTGTAGGCGCCCCAGCTTATCCTGGTACTCCTGAGGATGATGGATATGGGCAAATAACGCTTTCAACTCCGCGCCGCAACGCCCCAACATGATATCGGCGAAACGCTTGAATGAGCCGGCCAGTTTGTCGCGACCCGCCGCGTCGACGAAGGGACGCCAACCCGCCTCGGCCACCCAGCGAGTAAGCGCTAACTGAGTCGTCAGAGAGTCATGGCTATAGCAGCATGCCGCCGCCGAGCAATCCGCCTCGGCGAGACGAGACTCCAATGCGCCGATTCCGGCGCGCAACGCCGTGCTCGCCTTACGTGGCACGATGCCACCAAAGAGCGTCAGACACTGGCGCACTGCCGCCAACGCCTCCTGCACCCCACCTCGCGCGGCGGCATCGCCGCGCAACCACGCCTCTTCATGGTACTGCCAGTGTGCCAGGCTATGGCGTAGCGCGGCAGACAGTCCCTGTTCGACGCTGGCGCGTGCCGCCGGACGTAGCGAAGCGAATGGCTGCGCGCGTAGCGCCGGGGCACCAGCCGCCAGACGATAGCCACGTGCCGCCTTGCTCAAACAGCCTAAACGCACGCCCTCTAGCGCCAACAATTGCTCGGCAAAAGCGAACAGATCGGTACGCTCGCCGCTCAACAGCTCCAGCTCGATCTCGTGCAGTGCCTCGCTCCGTCCTGCCGCGCGGATCTCGCCTTGGTCGAGCGCTACTTCAATTTGACTCGCCCCGTAAGTGACCACCCACTTTTCGCGCGTAAAGTCGGTGCTGAACAGCGGTTGTAGCGCCGCTTGTAAGGCATCGAGATCGCACGCCTGCGGCCAAACCTGGGCTGGCAACAGCGTTAAACAGGGTTCAGGGTGCTCCAACGGAATATTATACTCTGGGCGTTGATGTAGACCGCCAAACTCGCTACCGGCAGTCTTCAGCGTCATTTCATAGCGTCCGTCGCAGCCACGGATACGTAACCCCATGTCATAACTACGCAAAGTCTGCCGTTCCGTCTCATAATAGATATTGCTCAACGCCTGAGGCGGCGTATGCTGAAGCGGCCATTGCGCTAGGCTGGCGGGTAATGCCTGTGCGGCGCTGGGAAGTGCGATGAATTTCAGTTCAATTTCCACGGTCATTTTTTCTGTCATATTAAGGTTTTACCGAGGTATGAGATATTGCTCGGGAAAAAATGTAAAAACTGTGTCCAATGTAGGACACATCAGTTACCATGCGCACCTTTCTGACGAACTATGCGCAGAAAACCATCAATTTAAGGTGCATGAGTGATGCCAGTAAATACTATTTTAGGCTTGTTTGCCAAGTCTCCGCTGAAACCCCTGCAAGAGCACGCCAGTCGCGTGCACGAATGTTGTAGCCTACTCATCCCCTTCTTCGCCGCCACCGCGCAGCAGCAATGGGATCAGGCGCAAAGCGTGCGCGAACAGATCTCCAATCTGGAGAAACAGGCTGACACGCTAAAGCGTGAAATCCGGTTGAAATTACCACGCGGTTTGTTTCTTCCGGTTGATCGCGGCGACATGCTGGAGCTAGTGACACAACAGGATCGCTTAGCCAATCGCGCCAAGGATATCGCCGGCCGCGTCATCGGTCGCCGTCTGCAGATCCCGCACGCGATGCAGGCAGATTTCATGAATTACCTGCAACGTTGTCTGGATGCCACCGCCCTATCCAATAAGGTCATCCATGAGATGGATGAGCTGTTGGAAACCGGGTTCCGCGGCCGCGAAGCCGATCTGGTCGAACAGATGGTCATGGAGTTGGATCACATCGAAGACGATACCGATCATTTACAGATCCTATTACGCCAGGCGCTGCTCACCCTCGAGGGTGAACTGAACCCGGTCGATATTATGTTTCTCTACCAAATCATCGAGTGGGTCGGCGGGTTGGCCGACAAAGCCTTGCGCGTTGGTTCCCGCTTGGAACTGATGCTGGCCCGAAGTTAATTACCACACACGGACACAATAGATGGAAATCATTGCCAACCACGGCACATTATTGATTATGGTGGCGGCCTTCTTTGGCTTGCTGATGGCTATCGGTATCGGCGCCAATGACGTCGCCAATGCCATGGGTACCTCCGTCGGCGCGCGCGCCGTCACCATCCGTCAGGCGATCATCATCGCCATGATCTTCGAATTCGCCGGGGCCTATCTGGCCGGTGGCGAAGTCACGCAAACCATCCGTAGCGGTATCATCGATACCAGCGCCTTCGCCGGCCATCCGCAGACATTGGTCTTCGGGATGATGGCCTCGCTGCTGGCCGCCGGGATCTGGCTGATCCTCGCCTCCCTGATGGGCTGGCCGGTCTCCACCACCCACTCGATCATCGGCGCCATTATCGGCTTTGCCTGCGTCTCTATCGGCCCGGAAGCGGTTGAATGGGGCGGCGTAAAAGGCATCGTCGGTAGCTGGATCATCACGCCATTAATCTCCGGCGTCGTAGCCTACGGCATCTTCCTTAGCGCCCAACGTCTCATCTTCAACACCGACAACCCGTTCGCTAACGCCCGCCGCTTCGGCCCGGTCTATATGTTCCTGACCGCGTTGGTGATCGCCCTGGTGACCATCAAGAAGGGGCTAAAACATGTCGGCCTGCATCTGACCGATGGAGAAACCTGGCTGATCTCTATCCTGGTTTCGCTGTTGGTGATGGTGTGCGGCTATCTCTACCTATCACGCAAATCCTTTACCGATGACGCCGACGAGCAGGATCACTTCCGCGGTGTCGAGCGCGTATTCAGCCTACTGATGGTCATTACCGCCTGCGCCATGGCCTTCGCTCACGGCTCCAACGATGTAGCCAATGCCATCGGGCCGTTGTCAGCCATCGTCGCCATCGTGCGCGAGCCGAACGTACTGGCCGGCACCTCCCCCATCGTCTGGTGGATCCTGCCGCTTGGTGGTATCGGTATCGTCGTCGGCCTAGCGCTGATGGGGCGTCGCGTGATGGAAACCGTCGGGACCGGGATCACCGATCTGACGCCAAGCCGTGGCTTCGCCGCCCAGTTCGCCACCGCCTCGACGGTCGTGATCGCCTCCGGCACCGGCCTGCCCATTTCGACCACACAAACGCTGGTTGGCGCGGTGTTGGGCGTGGGCTTCGCCCGTGGTATCGCCGCGCTCAATCTGAACGTGGTGCGTAATATCGTCGCCTCCTGGATCATCACCCTACCTGCCGGAGCCGCGCTCTCCATCGTGCTGTTTTATCTGCTACAAGCCATCTTCGGCTAATCGACTCACTATCTGCCGATAAAGCACAACAAACCGGCCAGAGAGCATAATGCGCTGGCCGGTTTTTTTGTCCCTACACACGCTGGCGAAGGCCACGCCGCGCCATGACAGCTCGGAGAGTTCCCATTTTCAGTTTTTTCATTGCCTCACCGTACACTTGCCCTTACTATCAGGCCAATTTATTCACTAAATGAACTGATTTCCGCTATGCATAAATTCTGCCGCCTCCTCCTCCCTTTGCTCGGCCTTTGCCTGGCTTTCCAGAGCCATGCCGACGAGCAACGCTTCATTTCCGACGCGCTCAGCACCTATGTTCATAGCGGCCCCGGCAACCAATACCGCATCGTCGGCACCATCAACGCCGGCGATCCAGTGACACTGCTGGGCGTGAATCAGCAGACGCAGTTCGCGCAAATCCGCGATGGCAAGGGGCGCAATGTCTGGCTTCCCCTCGATCAACTCAGCAATCAGCCTAGCCTACGCACCCGCGTGCCCCAGCTAGAATCGCAACTCAGCGCCCTGACCGCCAAGCTCAGCCATATCGATGGCGAGTGGCAGCAAAAGACCGCCGAGATGCAACGCAAAGTCGCGGGTAGCGACGACACCATCGCCCGTCTACAGGCGGAAAATCAGCAGTTGCGTCAACAGCTGAGCAATGCCCAGAAGAGCCTCGGTGCCCTCAACTCGCAGTTGGATGACAAGAAACGCGCTATCATCCTGCAGTGGTTCCTGTATGGCGGAGGCGTCGCTGGCGCAGGCTTACTGCTGGGCTTGCTACTCCCACGCCTACTGCCCAGCCGTAAGAAAACGCGCTGGATGAATTAAGTCTCACTCCGACGCCGCATTCTGCGGCGTCGTCGTTCTCACCCGGCATCGATTGCCGTTACCGAACGCTTGCAGTAACATGAAATTAACAATTAACCGACTGTATACCGAGGTTTGAACGTGAAGATTTATCTGGTCGGGGGCGCCGTGCGCGACAAATACCTGCATCTCACCACACACGACCGCGACTGGGTGGTGGTGGGTGCGACGCCACAGTGCCTGCTCGCCCAGGGCTACCAACAAGTTGGCAAGGACTTTCCGGTCTTTCTCCATCCGCATAGCAAGGAGGAGTATGCCTTGGCGCGTACCGAACGTAAGGCGGGACAAGGCTATACCGGCTTTACCACTCACTTCGCGCCAGACGTGACCCTGGAACAGGATCTGCTACGACGCGATCTGACCATCAACGCCATGGCGGAGGACGATACTGGGCGGCTCATCGATCCTTACGGTGGGTTAGACGATCTGCAACAACGCTGGCTACGCCATGTCTCTCCCGCTTTCGTCGAAGACCCGTTGCGCGTGTTGCGCGTCGCACGTTTCGCCGCCCGCTTCTTCTCCCTTGGCTTTCGGGTCGCCGAACCGACCCTGGAACTGATGCGGCAGATGGCACAACAGGGGGAGCTAAACCACCTTACCGCCGAGCGGGTCTGGTTAGAAACGGAGAAGGCGTTGGCAGGCCCCGCGCCACAAGTCTACTTCCAAGTGCTACGCGACTGTGGCGCGCTGGCCATTCTGTTCCCCGAGATCGACCGGCTATTTGGCGTGCCAGCACCGGTCAAGTGGCACCCGGAGATCGACACCGGCATCCATACCCTACTCACCCTGGCGATGGCGACACGCCTGAGCGAGGATCTCGCCGTACGTTTCGCCGCGCTCACCCATGACGTCGGTAAGGGACTGACTAATCCCAATTTCTGGCCTCATCATCACGGCCATGGCCCGGCGGGCGTACGCCTGGTACGCGAGCTATGCCAACGTCTGCGGATCCCGAATCCACTGCGCGATCTGGCCGTGCTGGTCGCCGAGTATCACGATCTGATCCATACGGTCGATCGCCTGCGCCCCAGCACCCTGCTTAAGCTGTTGGATAGCATCGATGTCTGGCGCCGTCCCCAGCGCTTGCAACAGATGATCTTATGCAGTGAGGCGGATGCGCGTGGCCGTACCGGACTGGAGGAGAATGCCTACCCACAAGGCGACTATCTGCGGGCCGCCTATCAGGCGGTCGCACAGGTGGCGGTACGTGAGGTGGTGGCCGATGGCTTCCAGGGGGCGGCGATCCGCGAAGAGTTGCAGCAACGCCGTCTACAGGCGTTGAAGGCGTGGAAGGCCGCGCAAGAAGAGAGTGGGATGGGCAACGCCTAAGCGTGGCCCATCCTTAGACGTCGGCTCAACAGAACAGAACGTAGACCGCCGCCGCCACCACGAAACGATAAATGGCAAAAGGAACGAAGGAGATGCGCTTGATCACGTTGAGGAACGTCTTGATGGCGATCAGCGCGACCACAAAGGCGGTAATGAAGCCGACGCTGAACATCGGCAGATCGCCCCAAGACAGGTAAGGCAGGCTCTTATACAGCTCCAATGCGCTGGCTCCCAACATCATCGGTACCGCGAGGATGAAGGAGAACTCCGAGGCTGCATAGCGGCTGACGCCCAGTAGCATGCCGCCAGAGATGGTCGCACCGGAACGAGAGAACCCCGGCCACAACGCTAAGCACTGGAAACAGCCGATGATAAAGGCCTGGCGATAGGTGATATCATCGAGTCCCACCGCGCGCGGTTGCGCGGGCTTGAGCCACTCCGCCGCCAGCAGTAACAGTCCCCCCACCACCAAGGCATACGCCACCGTTAGCGGGGTAAACAGCGTCTTGATAAAGTCATGAAACAGTAGCCCTAACAGTACGGCCGGTATCATCGCCAACAGGATATGACCCAGTTTTAACCGTCCTTGACTACGTCCTTCATGTAGCGGTGGCCGACCGAAATGGATCCCGATCAAGCCGAACAGGCGGCGCCAGAACATCACGACCACCGCCAGAATCGATCCCAACTGAATGATCACTTCGAACGTTTTGGCTTTATCTCCCTCAAAGCCTAGCCAGTGGCCAACGATAATCATGTGCCCAGTCGATGACACCGGTAAAAACTCGGTTAACCCCTCGACGATACCCAGGATAAACGCATTAAACAGCGTATACAGCTCCATATGTACTCATTTCCTGCAGTGATTGATTAATAACAGTTAGTTAACCGCTGGACGGTGACCACGTTCGATCAGCACGCCGACGTTGCGCGCCTGTGCAACGGCGCCCGGCTTACTCACCCGCAGACGAACCCACGGGCTATTAAAACGCACCAGCAGCAAGGCGGCGACCTCCTCGGCCACACGCTCGACCAACGCGAAACGATTCGGCTCGACGTGTTGCAGGATGGCCTCACTGACCTCGGCGTAACTCAGGCAGTGTGCAACATCGTCGCTCTGTGCGGCCCGGCGATTATCCCAACCGAGCTCAACATCAAACACCAACTTCTGGCGGATCGTCTGTTCCCAGTCAAATACCCCGATGGTTGTGACCACCGTCAACCCTTCGATAAATACGATGTCCATCACGCGATTCCCGTTTTTTTACCCTGCTGCGGATACCACTTCTTGTAGAATGTGCGTATTATCCACAGATATCCAACGCTGTCGCGTACTAATCCCTCTACGGAGTAGAGAGGCGGCACAGAGCGTAGGTGGTTCAACACCCTGAATTTTCCTATCAATAAGACGGAGCTGAATCAATGAGTGCGACTGCGTTAGGCATGATTATTTTCGCCTACCTGTGCGGCTCCATCTCCAGCGCCATTCTGGTTTGCAAAGCGGCCGGTCTCCCCGACCCGAGGGAAAATGGTTCTGGTAATCCCGGAGCGACCAACGTATTACGCATCGGTGGTAAGTTAGCCGCCGGCGCCGTTCTGATCTTCGATGTTTTGAAGGGGATGATCCCGGTTTGGCTGGCGTATAAACTGGACGTATCGCCCTTTTATCTCGGGCTGACCGCCATCGCCGCCTGTCTCGGCCATATCTACCCGGTCTTCTTCCATTTTCGCGGCGGCAAGGGGGTGGCGACCGCCTTCGGTGCCATCGCCCCTATCGGTTGGGATCTGACCGGGTTGATGGTCGGCACCTGGCTACTGACGGTATTGCTCAGTGGTTACTCATCCCTTGGCGCCATCGTCAGTGCGCTCATCGCCCCCTTCTATGTCTGGTGGTTTAAACCCCAGTTCACCTTCCCCGTGGCGATGCTCTCTTGCCTGATTTTGATGCGTCATCATGACAACATCCAACGGCTATGGCGCGGGAAAGAGGGGAAGATTTGGCGACGTGGCGCCAAAGGCCAGCGCGGCGACCAGGTACCGCCGCTATCGGATAAAACCCCGCCGCAAGATCAAGATAATGACCAGGAGCCGCCCGCGGCGCGCTGAGACGGCGACGCGAGCGAAGGGGTTAACCGGGCGCATTCACCGGCGGTAATTCGGCCAACGGCCAACGTGGACGCACCGTAATTGACAGGTCGGCATCGACCCCGCTCTTCAGACGCACCATCCCCGCATAGGCGATCATCGCGCCATTGTCGGTGCAAAACTCTGGCCGCGCATAGAATACTGCCCCGCCACGCTGCTGCATCATCTGCGCCAGACGCTCGCGTAACGCACGGTTGGCGCTCACGCCACCGGCCATTACCAGGCGCTGGAAGCCCGTCAGCTCCAATGCTCGGCGGCATTTGATCGCCAACGTCTCGACTACCGCATCCTCGAAGGCTCGTGCGATATCGGCACGCGTCTGTGCATCATCGCCATTGGCGCGGATCGTATTGGCGGCAAAGGTCTTCAAACCCGAGAAGCTCAAATCCAACCCCGGACGATCGGTCATCGGGCGCGGAAAGACAAAACGGCCCGCGACGCCTTGCTGCGCCATCTTCGATAGCATCGGTCCACCGGGATAATCCAGCCCCAGCAACTTAGCGGTCTTGTCGAAGGCCTCGCCTGCCGCATCATCGATCGACTCGCCCAATAGGCGATACTCACCGATACCGGTGACGCTAATCAATTGGGTATGACCGCCGGAGACCAATAACGCAACGAAGGGAAACGCCGGCGGCGTCTCCTCCAACATCGGCGCCAACAGGTGCCCTTCCATGTGATGTACCGGTACCGCAGGGAGCCCCCAGGCGAAAGCCAACGCACGCCCGACGGTGGCGCCCACCAATAACGCCCCCACCAGTCCGGGTCCGGCGGTATATGCCACGCCATCCAGATCGGCGGGAGTCAGCCCCGCCTCACGCAGCGCCGCCTGGATCAGCGGTACGGTCTTACGAACATGGTCACGCGATGCCAACTCCGGCACCACGCCGCCATAGTCGGCATGCAGTTTAATCTGGCTATATAGCTGATTGGCCAGGATCCCTTTTTCATCGTCGTAAATGGCGATACCGGTTTCATCACAGGAGGTTTCGATCCCCAGAATACGCATGACGGCTCCAACAACTCGTTCTTAACAACTCAAAGTGGCGCATAATAGCACAATTCTGCTATACTACTTCGCTTTCTTACTGCGGCCCAACGCCGTTGAAGGATGAGACAGCGCTTTACAATCGGGTGCTGTTCGGATTAAAATTCCGCACCATTTTTGAACAGCTGGCAGATGGCCAGCGAAAAGACCGATTTTTATCGAGGTGAGAGGCACATGCCGGTAATTAAAGTACGTGAAAACGAGCCGTTCGACGTAGCTCTGCGTCGCTTCAAACGTTCCTGCGAGAAAGCAGGCATCCTGGCTGAAGTTCGTCGTCGTGAATTCTATGAAAAACCGACCACCGAACGTAAGCGCGCTAAAGCGTCTGCGGTTAAACGTCACGCCAAGAAACTGGCTCGCGAAAACGCACGCCGTACTCGTCTGTACTAACCGCAGCGGGTTTTTTCCCGCTTGCCAGTAAGTCACAGACCATGTCGTTGTTGGTATCGCACGGGCAATGACATATGAAGGCCGTGCCTTCCGAAAGGAATGCGCGGCTTGTTCTCGTTTAGAGGCTGTAAAACTGTTTGCCCTCCTCCCCCTAGGGAGCCACCCGGCAAACAACCACTGTAAAGGGCTTATGGCTGGACGAATCCCACGCGTATTTATCAACGATCTCTTGGCTCGAACCGATATTGTCGAGCTGATCGATGCGCGGGTGAAACTCAAGAAGCAGGGGAAGAACTACCATGCCTGCTGTCCATTCCATAACGAGAAGACGCCCTCGTTTACCGTCAACGCGGACAAACAGTTTTACCATTGCTTCGGCTGCGGTGCCCACGGCAACGCCATCGACTTTTTGATGAACTATGATCGGCTCGAGTTTGTCGAAAGCATTGAAGAGTTAGCCACCATGGCGGGGCTGGAAGTGCCCTATGAGTCCGGTAATGGGCCGAGTCAGATGGAGCGCCATCAGCGCCAGAATCTCTACCAGTTGATGGAGGGGCTGTGCAGCTACTATCAGCAGGCGTTGCGTCAACCAGGTGCGACACAGGCGCAGAGCTACCTCGCCGGGCGCGGGATGAGCCAGGCCATCATGGATCGCTTTGCTATCGGCTATGCGCCGCCGGGCTGGGATAATGCCCTGAAGCGTTTTGGCCGCGAAGCCGCCGGGCGGCTCGCGCTCAACGATGCCGGGATGCTGGTCAATAACGATAACGGCCGCAGTTACGACCGTTTCCGCGACCGCATCATGATCCCTATCCGCGACAAACGCGGGCGGGTGATCGCCTTCGGTGGTCGCGTGTTGGGTAACGGTACGCCCAAGTACCTCAACTCGCCCGAGACAGAGATTTTCCATAAAGGCCGCCAGCTATTCGGCCTGTATGAGGCACTACAGCACGCGCCACAACCGGCGCGTTTGCTGGTGGTCGAAGGGTATATGGATGTCATCGCCCTAGCACAGTATGGCATCAACTATGCTGTTGCTTCGCTAGGAACCTCCACCACCGCCGAACACATCCAGTTGCTGTTCCGCCATACCGACAGCGTCGTGTGCTGCTACGATGGCGACAACGCTGGGCGCGAGGCAGCCTGGCGTGCACTGGAGACCGCGCTGCCCTACCTGAGCGATGGTCGCCAGCTGAAGTTTATGTTTCTACCCGATGGCGAAGACCCCGATACGTTGGTGCGTAAAGAGGGAACCGATGCTTTCGAGCAACGCATGAATGCGGCGCATCCTTTGTCGACCTTTTTGTTCGATACGCTGCTGCCGCAGGTCGACTTGAGCACCCCGGATGGCCGGGCCAAGCTCAGCGCCCTCGCGCTGCCCCTCATCGGCCAGGTGCCCGGAGAAACACTGCGCCTCTATCTGCGCCAGGCGCTCGGCCAGAAGTTGGGAATACTCGACGATAGTCAGTTGGAAAAGCTGCTACCACAGCGTAACCCGGCGGTAAAGAATTATCAGCCGCCCAGGTTAAAACCGACGACTATGCGTATACTAATAGCATTGCTGGTGCAAAATCCGGCGTTAGCCAGCGAAGTGCCGACGCTAGAGGGATTGCGCCAACACGCGCTGCCGGGCCTACCCCTGTTTATCGAACTGGTGGAAACCTGTCTGGCACAACCGGGGCTGAGCACCGGACAGTTGCTTGAGTTGTATCGCGATAATAAATATGCGCCACAACTTGAAACATTAGCAACATGGAACCACATGATCATAGAGCCAATGGTGCTCGAGACTTTCGTCGACACGCTTGGCAGCCTATATGATGCCGTGCTGGAACAACGGCTGGAACATCTGATCGCCCGCGCCAGAACCGAGGGTCTGACGCCCGCAGAGCGCGAAGAGGTGCGTTCACTGAACGAGGCGTTAGCCAAAAAGCATTAATGCATAACAGACACCGGCTCCTAAAGAGAGGCGGTGATTAGACATAATCATAAATTTAGCGGCTTGATTGCCGATACCACGCAGGATGTAACGCCTGCATGCCGCAATACCGGGGAGCGGCGACGAATGAAAGTAACCCGCGTACGGTCCTGATGATTCGGGCCTTAAGCATCGTTGGCTGGCATAGATAATCCGACCAACACCAATTAAAACTCTGAAGTGTGGATACCGTCTTATGGAGCAAAACCCGCAGTCACAGCTCAAACTTCTTGTTACCAAGGGCAAGGAGCAAGGCTACCTGACCTATGCTGAGGTCAATGACCATCTGCCGGAAGATATCGTCGACTCCGATCAGATCGAAGACATCATCCAAATGATTAATGACATGGGCATCCAAGTGATGGAAGAAGCACCGGATGCCGATGACCTGATGCTGGCGGAAAACATTGCCGACGAAGACGCCGCCGAGGCGGCGGTACAGGTTCTGTCTAGCGTCGAATCCGAAATTGGCCGTACCACCGACCCGGTACGCATGTACATGCGTGAAATGGGTACCGTCGAACTGCTGACCCGTGAAGGTGAGATCGATATCGCCAAGCGAATCGAAGACGGTATCAACCAGGTGCAGTGCTCTGTCGCCGAGTATCCGGAGGCCATCACCTACCTGCTGGAGCAGTACGATCGCGTCGAGGCGAGCGAAGCGCGTCTCTCTGATCTGATCACCGGTTTCGTCGATCCTAACGCCGAAGAAGATATGGCGCCGACCGCGACCCACGTGGGTTCCGAGCTGCCGGAAGAAGAGCTGAACGACGACGATGATGAAGACGACGATGATGAAGACGGCGACGACAGCGACGACGATAACAGCATCGACCCAGAGCTCGCTCGGCAGAAATTCATCGAACTGCGTGAGCAGTATGAGAAGACGCGTCTGGCCATCAAGGCCGAGGGCCGCAGCAGCGCCAAGGCACAGGAAGAGATCCTAAACCTGTCCGAAATCTTCAAGCAATTCCGCCTGGTACCGAAGCAATTCGATTACCTAGTGAATAACATGCGTGCAATGATGGATCGCGTGCGTGGCCAAGAGCGTCTGATCATGAAGCTGTGCGTCGAGCAGAGCAAGATGCCGAAGAAAAACTTCATCACCCTGTTCACCGGTAACGAAACCAGCATTACCTGGTTCGAAGCCGCGTTGGCGATGGGCAAGCCTTGGGGCGAGAAGCTCAAGGATATGCGTGAAGAGGTCGAGCGCAGCCTGCAAAAACTGCATCAGATCGAAGAAGAGACCGGTCTGACCATCGAGCAGGTCAAAGATATCAACCGCCGCATGTCCATCGGTGAGGCGAAGGCGCGCCGCGCCAAGAAAGAGATGGTCGAGGCCAACCTGCGTCTGGTTATCTCCATCGCCAAGAAGTACACCAACCGTGGCTTGCAGTTCCTGGATCTGATTCAGGAAGGTAACATCGGCCTGATGAAGGCGGTCGACAAGTTCGAATACCGTCGCGGTTATAAGTTCTCGACCTACGCCACCTGGTGGATTCGTCAGGCGATCACCCGCTCCATCGCCGATCAGGCGCGTACCATCCGTATTCCGGTGCATATGATTGAGACCATCAACAAACTCAACCGTATCTCGCGCCAGATGCTGCAAGAGATGGGCCGCGAACCGACGCCGGAAGAGCTCGCCGAACGCATGATGATGCCGGAAGATAAGATCCGTAAGGTGCTGAAGATCGCCAAAGAGCCGATCTCGATGGAAACCCCGATCGGTGACGATGAAGATTCGCATCTGGGCGATTTTATCGAAGACACCACGCTGGAACTGCCACTGGATTCCGCCACCTCGGAGAGCCTGCGTTCCGCCACTCGCGACGTGCTGGCTGGACTGACGGCCCGTGAGGCCAAGGTGTTGCGTATGCGCTTCGGTATCGACATGAACACCGACCACACCCTAGAAGAGGTTGGCAAACAGTTCGACGTCACCCGTGAGCGTATCCGCCAGATCGAGGCGAAGGCGCTACGTAAATTACGTCATCCAAGCCGCTCCGAAGTCCTGCGCAGCTTCCTGGACGATTAATCGCTCCCTCCTTATCCTTCTATCAACCCCCGGCCATCGCCGGGGGTTTCTTTTGATACCACGCCACGCGCCAGCATGACACAAACCTCTAACGCAACGTCTGGTATAACGCCTGATAACTGGCGACCAACTCCGGCAGCGTCGCCCGGTTCAGACCGCTCGGATTCGGTAATACCCAGACCTCACTCTCGCCGATAGGTTGCGCTTGCCGCCCCCAGGCAGGTCGACGGACACCAAACGCCTGGGTGAACGCTTGCTTGCCCAACACCGCTAACGCCTGCGGCTGGTAATGTTGTATCTTCGCCCGTAACGCCTCCCCGCCGGTATGCAACTCGGCCGCCGTCAACTCTGCCGCCGTCACCGTCGGACGTTGCACCAGCGCCGTGATACCACAGCCGGTATCCAAGAGATGCGCTTCCTCAGGCGGCGTCAGTTGACGCTCGGTGAAGCCTGCCAGATGGATTACCTGCCAGAAGCGATTACGCGGATTCGCGAAATGGTATCCCGTATGGGCCGAACTTAAACCCGGATTGATGCCACAAAACACGACTCGCAACCCTGGAGCCAGAATATCTCTACTCATCACAGCGCCTTACTGTTAACCGACTGACACAAATCTTATCGTAATTACAAAGGGCTAGCCATGTTCAAAAAAGCGGCGGGCGCCGTATAGGCACTGGATCTCTCCCTGTGATTTACTCTATAATCCCCGCCACTCGGCCCCTTAGCTCAGTGGTTAGAGCAGGCGACTCATAATCGCTTGGTCGTTGGTTCAAACCCAACAGGGGCCACCAAATTTTATCTTTAGATTCAGTCACTTAAGCCACCTCTAACCGGGTGGCTTTTTTGTTGGCTAATAATGAGTGGCGATAAAATGGCGGTGAATTTTCTGCGCCGCCCTCGCGATGACCCTAAAAGGATCCATCGACACCGCCAGCAGAACGTTTAGGTTAGTGCTCTCACACGACACACTGAATAGGCAAGACTACCGCTACAGGCTACGACGTCCGAAAGCCGCCTGCCAATCCTGTTCAAATTGCATCACCGCCGCCGTCACCGCTGGCGTGGTGATGAACTGTTCGGCGACCTCCGGTGGTAGGGTAATGGCTTGGCAGCCGGCCAGCAGGCAGTCCAACGCCTGACGAGCATGCTTAAAGCTAGCGGCCAGTACTTTTGCCTGTGGCGCGTGTAGCGTCAGCAGGTGCTGCAACTCCTCAACCGTCTTGATCCCATCACCACCCTGCGCATCGAGGCGGTTCACATATGGCGCGATATAGTCGGCGCCAGCCAACGCCGCCAGTAGTCCCTGCCCTGCCCCATACACGGCGGTTCCTAGCGTCGGGATCCCCTCCTGCTTCAATTGTGCGATCGCCGCCAACCCCTCCGCCGTGACCGGAACCTTAACTACCAGATCGGCGATGATGGCGCGTAACGCATGCGCATCCCGCACCATGCCCGCGGCATCAGACGCCATCACCTGAGCAAACAGACGTCCGCGTCCCCCGAGCGCCTCGTGTAAGCGCGGCAACACCTGAGACGGTGACTGGCCACTACGGGCGATGATGCTGGGATTGGTGGTCACCCCAGCCAGCGGCAGGATGCGGGCCAGACGTTGTACCAGCGCACAATCGGCGCTGTCGAGATAGAGTTCCATGCGGATGTCCTTAATCGAGGATGAGGAAAGACTAATTTTTGTGCAGTATAGCGGTGGAAAGCGCAGCAATTATTGATTAACATCAAGCCAACTTTCGTTCGAAAGTTATTAAATCTTCGTAAGAAGAAATGCGGGGTCTTGATGATGATCTTTAATATTCAGCGTTACTCCACGCACGACGGTCCCGGGATCCGTACCGTGATCTTTTTCAAGGGCTGCTCACTCGCCTGCCGTTGGTGCCAAAACCCGGAAAGTTTGCTACGGAGCCCGGAACTGCTGTATGACGCCCGGGGCTGTCTGGCGGCGTGCACACAGTGTCAGGATGCCGCCCCCGCCGTCGCGCTACGCGCCGGGCAGGCGATCTCGCTACACCGCGAGCACGCGGATGCCGCCGCCATTGAGGCGTTGCGTGACTGCTGCCCCAGCCAGGCGTTAACCGTCTGCGGCGAGGAGATCTCCGCCGAGACGATCCTCTCGCAGATCGAACGCGATCGTCCGTTCTATCAACGCAGTGGCGGTGGAATCACCCTCTCCGGCGGGGAACCGTTTATGCAGCCGCGGTTAGCTGAAACGTTGTTACGCCGCTGCTACCAAGCGGGGATCCATACCGCGGTCGAAACCTGTTTACACGTTCCCTGGCGCTATCTGACGCCGTCGTTACCCTGGACAGATCTGTTTCTGGCCGATCTCAAACAGGTGGATTCGGCACGCTTTCGCGCCTGGACCGGCGGCAGCGCACGACGCGTCATGGATAACCTGCGCCGCCTGTCCGCCAGTGGAAAGACGCTGATCTTACGTGTCCCCGTGATCCCTGGCTTCAACGCCGCTCTCGATGATATTCAACGCATCGTCGACTTCGCCGCCGACGAACTGACCATCAGTGCGATCCATTTCCTGCCCTACCACACCCTGGGGCGCAACAAGTACCGCCTGCTCGGTCGGCCTTACCTGGCGCCGGAACAGGCCTTAAACGATCCCGCCTTGCTGGATGCGGCCCGCCACTATGCGAGCCAACGCGGCCTGAGCGTGACACTGGGAGGATAACACCATGACCACTCTGCACCTGAACACTCTGAGCGCACGTATCCGGGCGCATAAAGCGGCCTTGATCAACATCGTCACGCCGCCCATCTGTACCGAACGAGCCCAGCACTATACCGATGCCTACCAGCGTCATCTGGACAAACCGCTCCCGGTGCGACGCGCCTTGGCGCTGGCGGAGCACCTGGCTCGCCGCACCATCTGGATCGATCACGACGAGCTGATCGTCGGCAATCAGGCCAGCCGCCTGCGTGCCGCACCGATCTTCCCGGAGTACACGGTCAGTTGGATCGAGCAGGAAATTGATGATCTGGCCGATCGCCCTGGCGCCGGCTTCAGCGTCAGCGAACAGGACAAGGCCGTACTGCACCGCCTCTGCCCCTGGTGGCGGGGGCAAACCGTGCAGGATCGTTGCTACGGCATGTTCACCGATGAGCAGAAGGCGTTACTAGCCAGCGGGATCATCAAGGCCGAAGGCAACATGACCTCCGGCGACGCGCATCTGGCCGTCAACTATCCACTGCTGCTGGAGATCGGGCTGGATGGGCTGCGCGAGCGGGTTGCCGCGCGCCGCCGCCGCATCGATCTGACCCAACTGGACGATCTGCACGGCGAACAGTTCCTCAAGGCCGTCGACATCACGCTCGAGGCGGTTAGCCAGCACTGCCTGCGTTTCGCCGCCCTAGCCCGACACATGATCATCGATGAGCCACGAGCCGAACGGCGCAGCGAACTGCTCACCATCGCCGACGGCTGTGAACACATCGCCCACCGCCCACCGCAGACCTTCTGGCAAGCGCTGCAACTGTGCTACTTCATCCAACTGCTGCTGCAGATCGAATCCAACGGCCACTCCGTCTCCTTTGGTCGGATGGATCAGTACCTCTATCCCTGGTATCGCCGTGATGTCGAGCTGGAGCAGACCCTCGGCCGTGAACAGGCCATCGAGCTACTGCAAGGCTGCTGGCTGAAGCTGCTCGAAATCAACAAGATCCGCTCCGGCACGCACTCTAAGGCCTCCGCCGGCAGTCCGCTGTACCAGAATGTCACTATCGGCGGGCAGAACCTGGTCGCCGGCGTGCCCCAGGACGCCGTCAACCCGCTCTCCTATGCCATCCTCGAATCCTGTGGGCGACTACGCTCCACTCAACCTAACTTGAGCGTGCGCTACCATGCCGGGATCAGCGATGACTTTCTCGATGCTTGCACCCAGGTGATACGCTGTGGCTTCGGTATGCCAGCCTTCAATAACGATGAGATCGTCATCCCCGCCTTTATCGCGCTGGGGGTCGCACCGCAGGATGCCTACCAATATGCCGCCATCGGCTGTATCGAAACCGCCGTCGCTGGCAAGTGGGGCTACCGCTGTACCGGGATGAGCTTTATCAACTTCGCCCGTGTCATGCTGGCGGCGCTCGAAAGTGGAAGAGACGCCACCAGCGGTCACGTTTTCCTGCCGCAGCCACAAGCGTTATCACAGGGGAACTTTAGCGACTTTACCCAGGTCATGGCCGCCTGGGAGCGTCAAATTCGTTACTACACGCGCAAGTCTATCGAGATCGAATATGTGGTGGACACGGTGCTGGAGGAGAACGCTCACGATATCTTGTGCAGCGCGTTGGTGGATGACTGCATCGAGCGCGCCAAGAGTATCAAACAGGGCGGTGCCCACTATGACTGGGTGTCGGGCCTTCAGGTGGGTATCGCCAATCTGGGTAATAGCTTGGCGGCGGTGAAGCAGCTGGTATTTGAACAGCGACGCATCAGCCAACAGGCACTGGCACGCGCACTGGCAGAAGACTTTGACGGCCCGCAGCACGAACAGCTACGCCAACGCCTGGTCAACGGTGCACCCAAATATGGCAATGATGACGATAGCGTGGATGCATTGCTGGTGCAGGCCTATGGCTACTATATTGACGAGTTATCTCACTACCATAACCCTCGCCATGGACGAGGTCCCATCGGCGGTGGTTACTATGCAGGCACCTCCTCCATCTCCGCCAACGTCCCCTTCGGAGCCGCTACCCTAGCCACCCCCGATGGCCGTAAGGCGCACACACCGTTGGCCGAAGGTGCTAGCCCAGCATCGGGTACCGACCGTCTCGGACCGACGGCGGTGATGGGATCGGTAGGTAAGCTGCCCACCTCGGCCATCTTGGGCGGGGTGCTGCTCAACCAAAAACTGAACCCGGACACGCTGGAGAATGAAAGCGATCGCCAGAAACTGATGCAGTTGCTACGTACCTTCTTTGAGGTCCATCAAGGCTGGCACGTACAGTACAACATCGTTTCGCGCGAGACGCTGCTGGATGCCAAGGCGCACCCGGAGCGCTACCGCGATCTGGTCGTACGCGTCGCCGGCTATTCGGCCTTCTTCACCGCGCTGTCGCCGGATACTCAAGACGACATCATCGCCCGTACCGAGCACGTGCTGTAAAGAAAAACGGCACTGTCCGTTGGACAGTGCCGTTTACCGTAAGCGTTAACCGCTCGATCAATTCATCTTATGCAGACGTTTCACGTCGATCTTCGTGGTGCTCCAATCTTTATCGACTTCCCCTTGGATCTCCACTTTATCTTGCGGGGTGATGGTCTGACCGTTCCAGTACTTATGATCGATCTCGACTTCGATGGTGCCACTCGCATCACGGAAGGTATAGTGATCGCCGCGTACACGCTGTTCGATATGCCCCTGAAGGGTCACCCAGCTATTGTCACTCATCTCTTTCGCCTTCGCGATGGTGGTGACCGCCTGTTGACCGCCGACAAAGCCGCCTTGCTGAGTAGTCTGGGTCTGTTGCGCCGCACCCGGGCCAGAGAAGCCACCCGTCTGAGCGAAAACCGGTGCACTGCACAGGGCCAAGATAGCAACAATCGCCGCACTTTTTTTCATTGTTATACTCCCGTGATGGAATTCAGAAAGCAGTCTCGCCAACTGCCGATGTGTGCATTACACCAAACAGTCCTTAACAAGATCTTAAGTATTGATTCTAGCGCTCAATTATTCCAGCTAGCGCTAACATACTTCACTTCTCCCATCACCGTGCTGTACAAAAGGTTTGCCACACGGTTAAATCGGGCGCAAAACCCAAACGAAGATGACACTATGCGCGTACTGTTAATCGAAGACGATCGCTTGATTGGCGATGGCATCAAGGCCGGCCTCAGTAAGATGGGCTTTACGCTGGACTGGTTCAGTGACGGTAACCAAGGCTTGGCGGCATTAGATGCCGCCCCCTACGATGCCGTCATCCTGGATCTCAGCCTGCCTGGGATCGATGGGTTGGAGATCCTACGTCGCTGGCGCGAGGCGGGGCATGCTGAACCCGTGCTTATCCTTACTGCTCGAGACGCCTTGGAGCAACGAGTTACCGGGTTGCAGCAGGGCGCGGATGACTACCTCTGCAAGCCCTTCGCGCTGATTGAAGTCGCCGCCCGGTTACAGGCGCTGATACGGCGCAACCATGGGCAAACCCAGACGCAGCTCAGCCACGGAGCGGTCACCCTCGATCCGCTGAGTCTCACCGCCACCCTGGATGGCGCCCCATTACTCTTGAAGCCGAAAGAGTTTGCCTTGCTGGAGCTGCTGCTGCGTAACGCCGGTCGCGTGCTACCGCGCAGTCTCATCGAAGAGAAGCTCTACAATTGGGAGGGCGATGTCTCCAGTAATGCGGTCGAGGTTCATATTCACCACCTGCGGCGTAAGCTGGGCAGCGCGTTTATCCGAACCGTCCATGGCGTGGGCTATACCCTGGGAGACGCCTGATGCTGCATCTGCCACGCCGCCTGGCACATAGCCTGCGCGCCCGCTTAACCGGCGGTTTTCTCATCCTGGTGCTACTGGTATGGAGCAGTGCCAGCACCTTGGCCTGGTATCAGACTCGCGCGGCCTTGAATGAGCTGTTCGATACCCAGCAGATGCTGTTCGCCAAACGCCTGCTGGCTTTCGATCTCAGCCAGTTGAAGTCCCCGATCCAACTACCACAAAGCCATGATCTCTTGCGTAAACACCGGGGAGATCAAGATAACGATGCCTTGGCCTTCGCCATCTTCAGCGCCGATGGCCGTATGTTGCTCAACGACGGCGACAATGGCGATAACCTGGTCTACAACTATCGGCGTGATGGTTTCACCGACGGCTATCTCAACAACGATGATGACAGCTGGCGCCTACTCTGGCTGACCACCCCGGACGGCCGCTACCGCATTCTGGTCGGGCAAGAGTGGGACTACCGTGACGACATGGCGCTGAGTATCGTCGCCGCGCAGATGGCTCCCTGGCTAGTGGCGTTGCCGATCATGGTGATCTTACTACTGATCGTGATCAGCCGCGGGCTGGCGCCATTACACCGCCTCGCGGCCACCCTGGGCCGCCGCCGTCCCGATGATGCGACACCCTTGGCGCGTGGCGCCATTCCCAGCGAGGTGTGGCCGGTCGTCGAGTCGCTCAATACCCTCTTCTCGCGCACCACCGCCCAGATGGTACGTGAACGCCGCTTCACCTCCGATGCCGCCCACGAGCTACGCACACCGCTGGCGGCGTTACGCGTCCAGGCCGAGGTAGTTCAGCTGGCGCAAGATGATGCCGCATTACGTCAACGCGCACTCAGCCAGTTAGATCAAGGTATCGATCGGGCGACGCGCCTGGTCGATCAGCTATTAACGCTGTCGCGCCTGGATTCGCTGGCACAACTCAACGATGTGCAGTCGCGCCCCTTGGCCGAGATGCTGCAAGAGGCGGTTATCGAGATGGATGCGAGGGCGCATGCCGCGGGCGTCACCCTGGCCCTCTGTGTCGAGGACACCAACGTCAGCCGCCAAATCCAGCCACTGCTGTTCTCCCTGCTACTGCGTAATCTGCTGGATAACGCCATCCGTTACAGCTCGGCAGGCAGCCAGGTCACTCTGCGGCTGGATAGTCGCTGCCTCCAAGTGACAGACAACGGTAGCGGTGTCGATGACGAGGTACTACAGCGCCTGGGTGAGCGCTTCTATCGCCCTCCCGGCCAGGAGAAAACCGGCAGCGGTCTGGGACTGTCCATTGTGCGCCAGATCGCGACCCTGCACGGTATGCGAGTTCAATTCGCCCATGCGCCGGGCGGCGGCTTCCAAGTCACCCTCCATTGGTAGGCGCCGGCGCTTAGACCCAGCCCTGGCGACGGAAGGCATGCAATTGGGTGACAAACTGCTGCATCTCCTGCGGCGTCCCCAACGTCAAGCGGTTCCAGTTGTTCAATGGCGGGAAGGGGCGCCCCACCAGGATGTGATGCTGTTTCATCCGCGCCTGGTAATCCGCGGCGTCCCCCTTCACTTGGTGGAAGATAAAGTTAGCCTGCGATGGTAGATAGGGCAGCTGCAACTCATCCAACGCCGCGCAGACGATCTGACGCGCGAGATCGGTATTCTTGCGACTCTGCGCCACAAACGCCCGATCCTGTAGTGAGGCCAACGCGGCAACGGCGCCGGCGGTGTTGGTGTTATCCAGCGACATCAGCGCCTCGCTCTGTGCGGCTACCGCCGGTTGCGCCACACCATAACCGATGCGCAACCCCGCCAAGGCATACAATTTAGAGAAGGTGCGCGTCACCAACAGATTCTCATGCCCGGCCTGCACCAGTTCGATGGCGCTGCGAAACGCCGGATCGCTCACAAACTCGGCATAGGCCTCATCGATGACGAAGAACGTGTCCGGCGGCGCCTGGGTGATCCACGCCGCCAACTGATCGGCGGGCGTGATGGTCGCCGTCGGGTTATTCGGGTTGCACAGATACACCAACGACAGCCCCTTGAAGTCACGCGTACGGCGTTGCATCTCTGCCAACGGGAAGGCCAGCTGTGCGTCCAACCCGACCTTAACCACCTCGACGCCCAACGGACGCAGATACAGTTCGGCATAATTAAAGGTGGGGTCCGGCACCACCAGCTGCACCGCCTTCCCCTGGCGCTGCGCCGCGAGCGCCTGAGACTGCAGCACGGCCTGGATACACTCCGAAGAGCCATTGCCTAGGGAAATATGTGCCGGCGTCAGCGCCAATGTCTCGGCCAACGCGGCGATCAACGCCTCGCGTGCCGCATCGGGATAACGGAACGCACCGGGCAACGCCGTCACGATGGCCTGCTGCGCCTGCGGCGACATGCCCAGAGCATTCTCATTGAAGTTTAAGGCCAGCGGATGGGCGGCATCTGGCGCGGCGAGCGGACGCTCGCCCGTCGCTTGCGCCCGAGCAAGGCCGAGCGGACCGGATAACGACAGGGCCCCGAACAGGGCAACGGAAGACTTGAGTAGCGTTCTACGATCCATGGCAAAGTCCTTTTCGTGTCCGCCCCACGCCGTACGGTTAGCACGACGACGTGAAGCGGAAAAATTATCGGCAACGGTAGGCAAATAGCGCCGCTACGCAGCATAGCGTAAAAACATATCGCTACCAATAATTATGCACAAAAAGTGACTTTATATTTCATTTACCGTGGTGTGTTAGCCGTTTTCACTGCCTTGAGCACCACGAACTTACGGTTCATGCCCAAGGTGGTGCAATTGCCGAACAAACGACGCAGTTTCTGGTAGTAATCCAAGTGACGATTCCCGACGATATACAACACTCCGTTGCGTTTCAGGCAACGTCGCGCGGCGACGAACATATCCCAGGCCACCTGATCGGTGATGGAGTGCTGCTGATGAAACGGTGGGTTACACAGCACCGCATCTAACGAGCCGCCTTCACAGCCAGCGAGACCATTGCCGACCCAGAACTCACTGCGCTCCAGGTCCTGTGGGCGGTTGTGCTGCACATTAAGATGGGACGAGGCCACCGCCATATAGGACTCATCGGCGAACAGCACCCGCGCCTGCGGGCAACGGTGCAATACCATCAACCCTAACACCCCATTACCACACCCCAGATCGGCCACCTCACCCTGTAGATCCTCCGGTAAGTGTTGCAGGAAAAAGCGGGCACCAATATCGAGGCCAGTACGAGAGAATACCCCTGCATGGTTATGCATCAGGTAGTCCGTCTCATCCAGCGGCCAAACGGTGGTCGCCGGCGCCGGTGTCGGCTGACGCGGCGCTATCTGGCAATGGATCAGGCGTGCCTTCTTCCAAGCCAATGAGGTATGCGTATCCCCCAGGATCGACTCAAACAGCTGTAGCGTCGAGGTGTGGATGTCGCGCGCCTTCGCCGCGGCAATAATCTGCGTTTCCGGTGTCACCACCGCGCGTAGCGCATGCAGCTGCTGTTCCAACAGCGCCAGCATCTTAGGCAGCTTGATCACCACCAGTCCCGGAGCGTCGGGCAAGGCGCTCAGGCTGTCCAACAGGGTCACCGCCTCTTCATCCAGCCCATTGAGCTGTAAGTTATGGCGCGTCGCCAACTGGCTAACATAGGAGTCACTCACGGAATAGGGACGCCACGCATGCAGGGCACAGGCCAATGCCCCGAAGGCATCGTTGAAAATGATCACCGGACGCCCCTGCGCCTTGGTCAGATCGATCTGTTGCAGTAGATACTCGTCCGCGGCCTCCCAAGCCTGTAGGGACGGATCGTCTGACTGACGGGGAAAACGCTCCAGCGTCAGGTCGGTGATGGCCGGACAACCGGCGCTGGATTCGAGTTGGCTCATCGCCCCTCCGCAAAATCGCCCGCCGACGGCGGGCATCAAGTACAATAGTCCACTATTGTACCTGAAGGAGGGCGAAATGACGTCCCTGAGTTACCTTGCCGGTTATCCGGAACCCCTGCTGGCACAGGTGCGCACCCTGATCGAGCAACGCCGCCTGGCACAGACACTGCGGCAACGTTATCCCCAGCGCCACGACATCACGACCGATCGCGCCCTGTATACCTATGTCATGGCGCTCAAGAACCGCTATTTGCGTAACGCCTCCCCGCTCAGCCGGGTGCAGTACGATAGCCGTATCCAGGTGATCCAGCAGGCGCTGGGATTACACAGCGCCATCTCTCGCGTACAAGGTAGTCGTCTGAAGGCCAAGGCGGAGATCCGCATCGCCACGCTATTTCGTCAGGCCCCTGAACCCTTGTTGCGCATGATCGTGGTACATGAGTTGGCCCATCTACGCGAGAAAAACCACGATAAGGCGTTCTACAGTCTCTGTTGCCATATGGAGCCGGACTACCATCAGTTAGAGTTCGACGCTCGCCTCTACCTCACCTGCCTTGATGTTGAGGGAGACGTATATTGATCGCGTAATGAATATGCTAGCCTGATGGATAATTTTTATCCTTAGGGAGACTGCCATGATCCGCCTCGCCATCATCGGAACCAACTGGATTACCCGGCGTTTTGTCGATGCTGCCCTATCTTGTGGCCAGTACCGCCTCAGCGCCGTCTACTCACGCAGCCTGGAGCAGGCCAGCGCCTTCGCCGCCGACTACGGAGCGACATGCTGCTTCGACAGTCTCGAGGCGTTAGCCCGTAGCGACGAAGTCGATGCCGTCTACGTCGCCAGTCCCAACGCCCTACACTGCCCGCAGACCTTGCTGATGCTGAGCCACGGTAAGCATGTCATCTGCGAGAAACCGCTCGCCTCGAACTACGCCGAGGCACAACGTGCCTTTGATTGCGCGCGCGCCAATGGCGTGGTGCTGTTTGAGGCTTTCAAGACCGCCTATCTGCCCAACTTCGAGGTGGTACGCCGCACGCTGCCACGCCTCGGTCGCCTGCGTAAGGCGTTCCTCAACTACTGTCAGTACTCCTCGCGCTATCCACGCTATCTGAATGGCGAGAATCCGAATACCTTTAACCCGGCGTTTTCCAATGGCTCCATCATGGACATTGGCTTCTACTGCCTGGCCAGCGGCGTCGCGCTCTTTGGTGAACCGCAACGGATCAGTGCCGGAGCCACGCTACTGGAATCGGGCGTCGATGCCCACGGTCACGTCGTCATGAACTATCCCGGCTTCGAAGCCTTGCTGTTCCACTCCAAAGTCAGCGATTCGGCGCTAGCCAGCGAGATCCAGGGAGAAGAGGGCAGCCTGGTGATCGAGCACCTGTCCCAATGCCAGCGAGTCACGCTCATACCGCGCGGCGGCGTCGCGCAGGAGATCGGCGTGTGGCAGGGTGAAAATACCATGGAGTATGAGGCGCAGCACTTCGCCCGCCTGATCCGTGAGGGCAACGTCTCCCACGCCGGCGTCGCGCGTGCCCTCTGCACCGCCCGCCTGCTGGATGAGATCCGCCGCCAGACCGGTGTAGTCTTCCCCGCCGATCACGCCTGACGACACGGGGCCACTAGCGGCGCCCGTGACGGGTACTATGCGCCTGTGGCCCCGATTTTTTGATGCTGATCGCCGCCAACGCTAACACGATCAAGACGATTCCGCTGCCCTCCACCGGCCCCGGATTCTCCCCCAGCAGCCACCAGGAAAACAGCACGCCACAGACCGGTACCGCCAACGTACTCAGGCTGGCTATCCCGGCGGGTAGGCTCTTCAATACGAACAACCACAGGCTCCACGCCAATGCCGTTGCCAGAATGGCGCTATAGGCCAATGCCCAAAATACATAGGGTTGCCAATCCACGCTACGCTGCGGAACCAGCCAAGCCACGACACTCATCACCACGGCGGCGTACAGCATCTGCCAGGTGGTCAACGCCAACAAGTCGATGCCGGGATAACGGGCGTACATGCGTTTCGCGACAATCGCACTCGCGCCCCAGCTGATCCCCGAGAGTACCGCCAGCAATGCGCTCTGCAATGAAGAGAAATCCAGGCGCCAAGGTTGCAACACCAAGAGTAGACCGACGGCGGCGACCACAATCGCGCCATACTGCAACCGGCGCATCCGCTCGCCCAGAAACAGGGCTGCCATGATCACCACCCAAAACGGCATGGTGTAACTGAGGATCGCGACCTTGCCGGCACCACCGCTCATCAACGCCCACTGTGCCAAACCGACCATGCCGCATGTCTGTAGCAACGCGATGGCCAGGGTGTAGCCAAACGGCGTCGGCCGCATGCCACGTCCACGCAGGCGCAGCACCAGTAATAGCAACAGCGCGCCGCAGATACACCGCAATGCAGTGAAGTCGAAGGCACCGATATACAGCGTCACCTGCTTCATCGCAATCCAGCTGTAGCTCCAGATCAACGTCAGGGCGATCAGGCCACCGATCGCCAGGGGGTTAGTTTTTCTTGCAACTGCCATGACATCGCCACCGTTCTGCTTATCTCTTCAATTAACGGCTCACTATAACGGCTTCAGCCCCGTGTTGCATGGCTGCAACCGGCATTGCTTATGCCATCTTGATCTGAATAACGCCGTTCTGATAGCTAAGTATCGCGTATGACGCTGGCCAGGGATTGACCGCTGACACATTTTGCATTATTTTCTGCGCAGCAAAGGGGAGTAACTTCTAATTTGCCGGTTAATCGTCATTACGGTGCGTAACTGCACCCGGTTACCGGGCAACCTCATCGGCTCCCGCCGATGACTGCGTTGTAAGTGAGACCTTGCCGGAAGGCGAGGTGTCTGCAATGCATGGTTAATAAATGCACAGCCGCGGTTCGCCTTCCGACACCATCGGCCGATTAACCATTAAAGGATTCTTCCATGCTCAACTCTGTCGGCACCCCGTGGTTGTGGGGGAGCTTCGCCCTGATCATCGTCATCATGCTGGCCATCGACCTGCTATTGCAGGGTCGCCGTGGCGCTCAGGCCATGACCATGCGCCAAGCCGCCGCCTGGTCGCTGGTCTGGGTCAGCTTGGCTCTACTGTTTAACGCCGGTCTATGGCTCTACCTCAGTGAAACGTTGGGGCGTGAGGTCGCCGACCAACAGGCGCTGGCCTTCCTCACGGGTTACCTGATCGAGAAGGCGCTGGCGGTCGATAACGTCTTCGTCTGGTTGATGCTGTTCAGCTACTTCGCGGTACCGGCCAGCATGCAACGCCGGGTATTGGTCTATGGCGTATTGGGCGCCATCATCTTGCGTACCGTGATGATCTTCGCCGGTAGCTGGCTGGTGACTCAATTCCAGTGGATCTTGTATCTGTTTGGCGCATTCCTGCTGTTCACCGGTATCAAGATGGCCATGAGCCATGACGACGAGGGTGACCTCGGCGATCGTCCACTGGTACGTTGGTTACGCCGCCATCTACGCATGACCGACCGTATCGAGAGTGAGCACTTCTTCACTCGCCGCAATGGGGTGTTATTCGCGACACCGCTGCTGCTGGTTCTAATCCTGGTCGAGTTGAGCGACGTGATCTTCGCCGTCGATAGCATCCCGGCGATCTTTGCCGTGACCACCGACCCGTTCCTGGTGCTCACCTCCAACCTCTTCGCCATCCTCGGCCTGCGCGCCATGTATTTTCTACTGGCCGGCGTCGCCGAACGCTTCTCCCTGCTGAAGTATGGCTTGGCGGCGATCCTGACCTTCATTGGGATCAAGATGCTGATCATCGACTTCTATCACATTCCGATCGCCGTCTCGTTGGCGACCGTTGCCGGGATCCTGGCGCTGACCCTGCTGATCAACGCCTGGGTTAACCATCGTCGCGCAACGCGTTCCCCCCGCTGATGGCCGATGCTCCGGTGTGCTGCGCCGGAGCGTTTCCCCCGCCAAACCCACTGCCTTTCACCATAATGAAATAGAGTAATAGTTGGTTATTGCTATTTTTTTAGTTTCTTATCCTGACACCTGTTTTTGCCGATGTGAGCGAGGTTGGCTTTTTTGCGCACCTTTTCACAAGTTAGTGAAAAAAATACATTAAAAGTAATTTTTTCGTTAATTTTCGACGGCGCCAGCAGAATTTTATAAATTCGTCGTTCCCTATTGAGTCGATTTCCCTATACTGGGGTAGCAAACACATTTAGTTACAGGTTGCCAGAGAGGCAATCCAAAAATATAACAAGTAGGTAATCGATTATGGAAAGACAATCCGGGTTTATGCGCTTTATCCTGCGCGGTAGTCTCGTCGGGCAAATCATGGTGGGGCTCATCTTGGGCATCGCACTGGCCTCCTTCTCCCCCTCTGCGGCCGTCGCCGCCGGTCTGCTGGGGACGTTGTTCGTCAGTGCGCTGAAGGCCGTCGCGCCGGTGCTAGTCTTCATTCTCGTCGCCGCCTCCATCGCCAATCACCGCAAAGGGCAGAAGACCAATATGCGTCCCATCGTGCTGCTGTATCTGCTCGGGACGTTTGCTGCCGCGTTGGTCGCGGTAGTCATGAGTTTCCTCTTCCCCTCCGAGCTGGCGTTGGTCGGGCACAACAACGATATCACCCCGCCGGGTGGCATCGTTGAGGTCATCCAGACGCTGCTGCTGAATGTGGTGGATAACCCCTTCCGCGCGCTGGCTAACGGCAACTTCATCGGGATCTTGGCCTGGGCCATCGGCCTGGGGGTGGCGTTACGCCATGCTTCCGATACCACCAAACGCGTGGTCGGCGATCTCTCCTATGGCGTGACCTTTATCGTCCGCGTCGTGATCCGCTTCGCCCCATTGGGTATCTTCGGCTTAGTCGCCTCCACCCTGGCCGAAACGGGCTTCGATGCACTGTGGGGCTATGCCCACTTGCTGATGGTCTTGGTCGGCGCCATGCTGATGGTCGCACTGGTGCTCAATCCCCTGATCGTCTTCTGGAAGATCCGCCGCAACCCCTATCCGCTGGTCTTCACCTGCCTGCGCGAAAGCGGCCTGACCGCCTTCTTTACGCGCAGCTCTGCCGCCAATATCCCGGTGAACATGGAGCTGTGTAAGAAGCTCAAGCTGAACGAGGATACCTATTCCGTTTCCATTCCGCTGGGGGCCACCATTAACATGGCGGGGGCCGCGATCACCATCACCGTATTGACGCTAGCCGCGGCATATACGCTGGGCATCACCGTCGATCTGCCGACCGCGTTACTGCTGAGCTTGGTCGCGGCGATCTGTGCCTGCGGCGCCTCCGGGGTCGCGGGCGGCTCACTGCTGCTGATCCCACTGGCGTGCAGCCTGTTCGGCATCAGTAACGATGTCGCCATGCAGGTCGTCGCCGTCGGCTTTATCATCGGCGTATTGCAGGACTCCTGTGAGACCGCGCTTAACTCCTCCACCGACGTGCTGTTTACTGCGGCGGCCTGCCAGGCGGCCGAGGCCCCTACGGGTCAAACCTCCGCCGAGTTGAGTTAACCGCCAGCCATATCGACAACGGGCGCCAATGGCGCCCGTTTTTCGCTTTACTCGCTGCGGAAAGGGTCGATACCACGCCGCTGCATGCGGTAAAAACGCACGATGTTATAACCATTGACCAAGAGAAAGCTCCCCTCGATCAGTGACCCCCCTAGCGATCCCAGCCACAGATTATGGATCACCCAACAGGCGGTCGAGCACCACATCACACAGCGCGTCGTCAAACCACGGCAACGGAAGAGTGCCCAAGTACTGGCGATGGTGCCGACGATCGGCAGCACTTCCAGCGGATGCTGCAACTCGCCGACCCCCAGCACCAAGGTCAGTACGATGAACAGAACCATCACCCACAGGTTACGCGTACGCGTTGCGACGACCGAACGGATCGCATTCAACTCGGCACTCATACCGGCGGTACTGGCCCCCATCAGGAAAAAATGCACACCGATGATGGAACTGTACAAGGCTAATTGCAGGCGAAAACGGCGCTCGTCACGATTAAAGAAGGTCGTGATACCGACCAGAAAGGCGACAACGCCCACCCCCTGGGCAAACAGATACGCACTGTTCATGTCCTGATTCCTTCAGGATGGAAGGCGCCCTACGGCGCCCCTGGCGACACGTGATGACCCATTACAACGTGACACCGCTCTTGAAGATCGCCAGCTCGCGAAAGTCGTTCTTCTCGTTACAGGTCGGCTCACCCTCGGCGATCGCGACGATCAGCTCGATAAACGTCTCCAGCAGCTGATCCATCGTCTTGCCCTGCAATAACTGCCCGGCGTCAAAGTCGATCCAATGCGGCTTCTTCTGCGCTAACGGGCTATTTGTCGCCAATTTAACGGTGGGCACGAAACCACCGTATGGCGTGCCGCGTCCGGTACTGAATAGCACCATATGGCAGCCGGCGGCGGCCAGCGCGCTGGTGGCGATGGCGTCATTACCCGGCGCACTGAGCAGATTCAGCCCCGGCGTACGCAGGCGCTCACCGTAACGTAAGACATCCATCACCTGGCTCTGACCGGCCTTCTGGGTACATCCCAGAGACTTCTCCTCCAGGGTAGTGATGCCGCCAGCCTTGTTACCCGGTGAGGGGTTTTCATAGATCGGCTGACGATGGTCGATAAAGTAACGCTTAAAATCGTTAACCATGGTCACCGTCTTGGCGAAGGTGGCCTCATCGCGACAACGGCTCATCAAGATGCGCTCGGCACCGAACATCTCCGGCACCTCAGTTAGCACGCTGGTACCTCCGTGGGCGATGACATAGTCGGAGAAGCGCCCCAATAGCGGGTTGGCGCTGATCCCCGAGAAGCCATCAGAGCCGCCACATTCCAAACCGAAGCGCAGCTCGCTCAGCCGCCCCGGCTGACGCTGGTCGCTTTGCATCAGCGTATACAGCTGCTGCAATTGCGCCACACCGGCCTCCACCTCATCCTCCTCCTGCTGACAGATCAGGAAGCGTACCCGCGCCGGATCGTAGTCGCCCAGCGTCTCGCGGAAGGCGGCGATCTGGTTGTTTTCACACCCCAGTCCCACCACCAGCACGCCACCGGCGTTGGGGTGACACGCCATGTTCTGCAACACGGTACGGGTATTCAGGTGATCATCGCCCAACTGTGAGCAACCGAAGGTGTGACTAAACAGATGAGCGCCATCGATCCCCGGCGCCCCCTCGTTATCACGCAGGAAACGTTGCAACATCTGACGCGCCATGCCGTTAACACAGCCGACGGTCGGCAAGATCCACAGCTCGTTGCGGATCGCCACCTCACCATTGGCGCGACGATACAGCGCGATCGCACGATCCGCCGGTTGCGTCGTCGGTGCGACAAAGTCGGGCTGGTACTGATAGTCGTCCAGATCGCTGAGATTGGTACGCAGGTTCTGGGCATGCACGTGATCACCGGCGGCGATCGGCACTAAGGCGTGGCCGATCGGCAGGCCGTACTTGATGATCATCTCCTGCGGCGCCAGATCGCATAGGGCCAGCTTATGTCCGCGCGCGATCGCCGCACGCAGCGTCAACTCAATGCCATCGCAGGTAATCGTCTCGCCACAGGCTAGGTCACGCAGGGCAACCGCCACGTTATCTTGAGGATGGATCTGAATAATGCTTTGCATAGACATTGGCTCGTTCCCTTAACCGCAAGATACCGACAAGGCGCTCAGCGCCGCACGCATGCCCTGCCGCTCGATAGCCTGTAACGCCGAGCTGACCTGTTGCGCCAATCCCGGCACCTGATTGAGATCTTGCCCCCAATGCGCCTGGTCGCCTAACACCGCCGCGACCAGCTCGTCCAGGCTCTGACGCCCTTCGCGTACCGCCTGCCAACCGTCGGCGTAAAAGGCCAACCAATGGGCATCATCCTGCAGTGGATAAGGCTGCCCATCGCGTTCGCCGCAATAGAAGGCGATCAGGGCGGCTAAGGCGAAACTCAGGCGGAGCGGGGGGCGCCCCTGTTCGGCGCAATAAGCCAACAACTGCGGCAGGATGCGCGTGCGGAACTTGGTCATGCCGTTAAGGGCGATAGACAGCAGTTGATGCTGAATATAAGGGTTACGGAAACGGCTAAGTACCGCCGCCGCAAACGCATTCAACTCCTCGCGAGGTAGATCGAGCTGCGGGACAATCTCTTGGGAGATGGCCTGCTCCACAAAGGCTGCGACTTGAGCATCATCCATACTCTGACCGACACTATCCAACCCCGCCAGGTAGGCCACCGGCACCAACGCGGTGTGAGCGCCATTGAGAATCGCTACCTTACGCTCCTTATAAGGGCGAATATCCTGCACGATTCGAATGTTCAACGGCATCTGCGTAGCAGCGTAGGCATCCAGGCGTAGCGCCTGCGCCAGCCACTGCGGCCCCTGGATGACGAACAGATAAAAGTACTCCGCACTATCGAGGAAACCATCCTGGTAACCCAACTCGCTACACAACATCGCCGCCTCCTCCCGTGGATAACCGGTGACGATGCGATCGACCAGTGTGGAGCAGAAGGTATTGTGCTGACACAGCCACTGGTAGAAATCGGCGGGCAAGGCCCATTGCTCGGCATAGCGCAACACCAGCTCACGCAACGCCTCGCCGTTGTAGTCGATCAGCTCGCAGGGCAACACGATCCACCCTTTATCCGCCGCACCGGCAAAATGACAGAAGCGTTCGTACAACAAACGGGTCAGCTTGGCTGGAAAACTGGAAGGAGGGGCGTCCGTGAGACGATCTTGCTCGGCATAACTGATGCCCGCCTCGGTCGTGTTAGAGAAGACAAAGCGGATGTTGGGATCATGCGCCAACGCCAGGAACTGATCGAACTCCCGGTAGACGTTCAACTCGCGATTAACGCTACGGATCACACGCCGTGTGGCGACCGCCTTCCCCTGTTCATCCAGACCGCGCACCAGCGTGGTATACAGGCCATCCTGGCTATTCAGCGAGGGGGGGAAATCGCTATCGATCGGCCGTACAACCACGATGCCAGCATCCAGATCGGTGTGCTCATTCAGCAGGTCTAGCTGCCAGTCGACGAAGGCGCGCAGGAAGTTGCCCTCGCCAAACTGGATCACTCTATCGGGGTGGCGACGACCGGGAAAGTTGCGACGATTCAGGGTTTGCATCAGGAACTACCTCAATAGCAGGCCCTCCGCCCTGCGGCGGCCCGCGACAATCAATGGGAATCGGCTACGACGCCGCCGTAGCCGAGATCTGCGCGATGATTACAGTTCGATGGCGAAGTAATGCTTGGCGTTATCGAAGCTGATGTTTCTGACCATTTCGCCCAACAGCGCGATATCGGCCGGTGCCTCGCCCTGCTCCACCCAACGGCCGATCATCTGACATAAGATGCGGCGGAAATACTCGTGGCGGGTATAGGAGAGGAAACTGCGGCTATCCGTCAACATCCCGACGAAGCGACTCAGCAGCCCCAACTGAGCCAACTGGGTCATCTGACGCTGCATGCCATCTTTCTGATCGTTGAACCACCAGCCAGAACCAAACTGCATCTTGCCCGGTAGGCCTTCTCCCTGGAAGTTACCAATCATGGTGCCCAGGACCTCATTGTCACGCGGATTCAGGCAATACAAGATGGTCTTCGCCAAGCCACCGTTACGACTTTGGGCGTCCAATAGACGGGAAAGCGGTTGAGCGACCGGCGCATCGTTAATCGAGTCGAAGCCGATGTCGGGCCCCAGGCGTTCAAACATCGGCGTATTGTTGTTACGTAACGCGCCGATGTGATACTGCTGTACCCAACCGCGCTGCCGGTACTCTGCCCCAAGGAACAACAGCACCGCCGTCTTGAACTGGGCGATCTCCGTTGTGCTCGGCGCAGCGCCGCTCAGGCGTCGCGCCAGGATCGCATCCAGTGTGGCCTCATCGGCTTCAGCATACAGCACCACGTCCAAGGCGTGATCGGAGACCTTACACCCCTGCTCGGCGAAGTAATCCATGCGCACCTTCAGCGCCTGGCACAGATCGGCGAAGCGCGTGATGTCGACATCCGCTACCGCGCTCAGATTAGCCATATACTCTGGGAAAATAGCGGCATCGATATTGAACGCCTTATCCGGACGCCAGCTAGGTAATACCTTGGTGGTGAAACTGCTATCGGCGGCGATCGCCCGATGGTGACGTAAATCATCGATCGGATCGTCGGTGGTCCCCACCATCTTCACATTCATCTGACGCATGATTCCACGCGCCGTAAACGCCTCATCGGCTAATAAGTGATTGCATCGCGTCCAGATAGCCTCCGCCGTCGCACCGGATAACAGAGTGTCGCGGATCCCAAACGGACGACGTAGTTCAAGGTGGGTCCAATGGTATAACGGGTTACCAATAGTATGCGGCACCGTCTCCGCCCAGGCCTGAAACTTCTCACGATCGCTCGCATCGCCAGTACAGAAACGTTCTGCTACCCCATTGGTCCGCATCGCGCGCCACTTGTAGTGGTCGCCTTTCAACCAGATGTCATACAGGTTTTTGAAACGATAATCTTCGGCAATCTGCTCCGGAGGAAGGTGGCAGTGATAATCGAAAATAGGCTGTTCTGCCGCATAATCATGGTACAAGCGGCGGGCGAATTCGCTATCAAGCAAAAAATCTTCGGTCAAAAACTGAGACATAATCGGGTTCCTCAGATGCGGTGGATGCACTCGCTCGGGGGTGCGCTGGCGAAAGTTATCACACCAATTTAAAAGTTAGTCCAGAACTTTATCCAGCTTTGCGGACTGTATGACAAAAAACGTCATGACGTGACGAGAAAAGCATCAGTACAGCCAGAGATAGATTCCATAAATTATGATGATCATTATTCCGTAATCCAATTATGGTTTTTGTGATAGCTCTCAATCTTTGAATCTGTATGACAAGTTATCTTAGTCGTCGAAGTAACTCGGCTGAGTGTCAACCAATTTAGCCCATTGTGGTTTGACCAATATTCAGCAAGTACGCCATAGCGAGATTATCCGTCTCATCACTACGCCACTGTCAGGGTGTAGTGGATTGCTGGTGTGCGCCATCATTCCTGGTAGCAGGAGTACACGCTAACCATCGCACCCTTGGCTCCGCCAAGGGGCTAGGCCGTCTTATGCCTAAACGGCGAGCGACATGGTTAAATCATGAAACGGGGGAGAGAGTTTAAATGCGTAAAATCAAAGGATTGCGCTGGTACATGATCGGCCTGGTGACCATCGGGACGGTTCTAGGCTACCTGACGCGCAACGCCATCGCCGTCGCCGCACCCGCACTGGAAGATACGTTACACATCACCACACAACAGTACTCCTATATCATCGCCGCCTACTCTGCCTGCTATACCATCATGCAACCGGTCGCCGGTTATGTACTGGATTTATTGGGTACCAAAATTGGTTACGCGGTATTTGCCTTATTGTGGGCACTGTTCTGTATGGGAACCGCATTGGCCAATAGCTGGGGTGGTCTGGCCATTGCGCGCGGCGCGGTTGGTATGGCCGAGGCGGCGATGATCCCGGCCGGTCTCAAGGCCTCCTCGGAATGGTTTCCCGCCAAAGAGCGCTCAATTGCCGTCGGTTACTTTAATGTCGGCTCTTCCATCGGAGGGATGATCGCGCCGCCGTTAGTCGTATGGGCGATCATGGTACACAGCTGGGAGATGGCGTTCATCATCACCGGTGTCCTAAGCCTGGCCTGGGCGATTGGCTGGCTGATCTTCTACAAACAGCCCAAAGATCAAAAGCGCCTCAGTGAGGAGGAACGCCAGTACATCCTCAGCGGCCAAGAGGCACAACATCAGAGCGGTAACGCCGAGCGCATGTCGGCCTGGCAGATCCTACGCAATCGCCAGTTTTGGGGCATCGCGCTGCCGCGTTTCCTTGCCGAACCGGCTTGGGGGACCTTTAACGCCTGGATCCCGTTATTCATGTTTAAAGCCTATGGATTCAATCTGAAAGAGATCGCCATGTTCGCCTGGATGCCGATGTTGTTCGCCGATTTAGGCTGCATCGTTGGGGGGTATCTGCCGCCACTGTTCCAGAAGTACCTCAAGGTTAACCTGATCGTCTCGCGTAAACTGGTGGTGACGCTAGGCGCGCTGTTAATGATCGGCCCTGGGATGATCGGCCTGTTTAGTAGTCCCTATATCGCCATCGCCCTGTTATGTGTCGGAGGATTCGCTCACCAGGCTCTCTCGGGATCGCTGATCACCCTCTCCTCTGACGTCTTTGGCCGTAATGAGGTGGCGACCGCCAACGGCCTGACGGGGATGGCGGCCTGGACGGCCAGCACCCTGTTTGCCTTGGTGGTCGGCGCGCTGGCCGATACGATCGGATTCAGCCCGCTGTTCGCCTGCTTGGCCGTCTTTGATCTGCTTGGTGCGCTGGTCATCTGGACGGTACTACAGAATCGTAACGCGAACGACCCCTTACCGCGCCCTCAACCCGCTAACGCTAACGCCTAATCTCTTCTGCGCTAAACACCCGCCACTAGGCGGGTTCTTAGCCCCTGTCATTTTGTTCGCGGAGGGTCACACTCCACACGCTTGCGGCTAGTGACAACACGGTGAAAAGTGGTATAACAACTCGCATCATGACGTCGAGTCACTCGACGCCTGCGTCTTCACCCTCTAACCGAGCACGAATATGGAATGCACGAGACTCTACCAACAGCTGGCCGCCGAACTGAAACAACGCATTGAGGGCGGCGTCTACCCTGTCGGCGATAAACTCCCCGCCGAGCGCTTCATCGCCGAGGAGATGGATGTCAGCCGCACCGTGGTGCGCGAGGCCATCATCATGCTAGAGGTCGAAGGGTATGTTGAAGTGCGTAAGGGCTCCGGCATCCACGTGATCAGCAACCAGCCCAAATCGCTGATCCTGCCAGATACGGCTATCGAGTTTGCCAGCGCCGGGCCATTCGAACTGTTACAGGCTCGTCAGTTGATCGAGAGTAATGTCGCCGAGTTCGCCGCGACACAGGTCACCAAGCAGGATATCGTCGCGCTGATGGAGATCCAGGAGCGTGCTCGCCAGGAAGACCGCTTCCGCGACTCGGAGTGGGATCTCAAATTCCATGTCCAGGTCGCGCTGGCGACACAGAATAGCGCCATGGCTACCATCGTCGAGAAGATGTGGAGCCAGCGCATTCATAACCCCTATTGGCAAAAGCTGCATGAGCATATCGATGATAAATCGATCGAAAGCTGGTGCGAAGATCACGATAAGATCCTCAAGGCGTTGATCCGCAAAGATCCGTATGGTGCGAAGATCGCCATGTGGCAGCATCTGGAAAATACCAAGCAGATGCTGTTCCACGCGACCACCGATGATTTCGAGTTCAACGTCGACCGCTACCTATTCGCCGAGAACCCGGTGGTGCATCTAGACGCCGTCGCCAACGGCAATAAATAACGCCCCCATTGTATCCGACATAAATAGGCTCCTATAATATCTCTAGGTGATGGTGTTCCACCCTTAATTCATGAGATGGATTAAAAACCGCCGGGGATAACCGAGAGTCAGTCGAGATAGGTCATCACGTCCGCTTTCGCTGCTCCCTGCCCCGCGCTGATGACGCCTGGCAAAACGACGCGTTTCTCCGTCATCGGCGGGGCGTGCGCTTGCCCGGCGTTGTTCGTTTCCCGTGGCCTGCGCATTCCCCCATAACTTAGGTTTGTAAAGGAGTCCGCCATGAATTATGGCCTCACACTGTTAGTCGTCGCCTGTGGCGGCGCACTCGGCGCCATCAGCCGCTTCCAAATCACCAATTGGTTCAATTCCTGGTTTGGTAACGCGTTTCCCTATGCCACCCTCACCGTCAATGTCATCGGCTGTTTCATCATGGGTGCCCTGGTTTCCATGCTGAATAGCGGCGCGTTGATTGCGCCACACTGGCGTCCGCTGATCGGGGTCGGCTTCCTCGGTGCATTGACGACCTTCTCGACCTTCTCTTTCGATACCTTTGCTCTTTTTAGCGAGGGGTTCTGGCTGAAAGCCATGGTGAACGTGCTACTCAACCTGATCTTGTGCATGGCTGCCGTCAGCGCCGGTTACTATCTGCTCATGTCTCGTAGTGCGTAAAATGGGAGAGTCGGGAGAAAGTCCGCTTTATCAGTCTGTTCCAGCGATTTTGTCCTACAAAACTGGCGGGCGGATAGTGTATAAATTGCGCAAAATTACCCGATAAATCCCTATTTTGGGCTGTTTCAGCGTCAACGATTTTGCTAAAGTGAGCGCCTGTTTTTCTGTCTGTATCTGGAAACGACAAAATATTGAAGCGTGTAACCTCTGCCTCCTTATTGCTATTGCTTCTCTGCTGGGCCGCTACGGCCATCGGCAAGATGGGGGCATGGCATTATCAGGCCACGGTCTCGCTTCCCCTCGCCCCGCTCCCATGTAATACGGCAGGATACCACGCCGATTATCGTGAGCCGGCTGGCAATCTCTGCCTGCGTCGCATCCAGCACAACCGGAAGATCAGCGCGCTGATCCGTTCGCATCAATGCGGCGGCAGCGAAGCTGAACGCAATGGCGTCATCCCACCAGACATGGCGCCACCGGAAACACGCCGTCCCTATACGCCCCAAGCGTCGGGTTACGACGGCGATGATGCCCGCCTATCACGCATTCTGCTGCGTACTCTCCAGCTTCCTCCTCATCATCATCGGCTAGGAGGCTGGAAAGAAAGCAACATCCTGTATCGCGGCCAAGTGACCTATCATCCCGCGCTCGCCTAAACTCATGGTGTTATATGAGGCGAACGTTGGCCACGAGCTCCTCCGCTCGTATTGGCTGAAGCGGTAAGCGTTCCCTCCGCAATCTCTGCTAGGAATTCGTGATGGAAATTATTCAACAACTCATTACTGCCCTGTGGCATCAGGACTATGAAACGCTAGCGAATCCTGCGCTGGTATGGACGATCTACGGCATTCTTTTCGTGATCCTGTTTCTGGAAAACGGTCTACTGCCAGCCGCCTTTCTGCCAGGCGATAGCCTGTTGATCTTGGTTGGGGTCTTGATCGCCCGCGATACGATGGACTTCCCGCTGACGCTCTTGGTGCTCACCTCTGCGGCCAGCCTAGGCTGCTGGCTCGGCTACTTACAGGGACGTTGGCTGGGTAATACCCATCTAGTACAAAAATGGTTATCGCATCTCCCCTCGCACTACCACCAGCGTGCCCATCAACTATTCCATCGCCATGGCCTCGCCGCCCTATTGATCGGCCGCTTTCTGGCGTTTGTACGCACCCTATTGCCATTAATCGCCGGGCTATCGGGGCTAAACGGGGCTCGCTTTCAGTTCTTCAACTGGGCCAGCGGATTGCTGTGGGTACTGATCCTCACCACGCTGGGCTACATCTTGGGTAAAACACCGCTGTTTTTACGCTATGAAGATCAACTGATGAACCTGCTGATGCTACTGCCACTGGCCCTACTGATCTTTGGCCTGGGCGGATCACTGCTGGTGCTGTGGCGGAAAAAACATCGCCAGCCTAGCAGCAAAGGCCCGAGGGAATAACGTGAGCCAGGCATATCAACCGCCATGCATAACTCGCTGGGGCTGGAAACGTCTGTTAGGCCTGTTGCTATTTATCGTCGCGGCGCTAGCGGCGGTGATCCTACCGCAGTTGAGCCATAAAGAGGTATCGCTCCAGATCCGCGCGACCCATAGCGGCCTGGCGACGCCCGACGGCTTCTTCGTCTATCAAAAATTGGATGAGAATGGCATCGACATCGCCAGTATTACACCGGATCGCGATGGCCTGGTCGTACGACTGGCGCGCCCAGAGCAGCACTCTCTCGCCTTGCAAGTTCTACTGCGTGAGCTGCCCCCCGGCTACAGCATCGCCGACAAGATCCTACATCGCTCGCTATTTCATCGGAGTGAGCGAGCTGGTGAGGCACTCTCCTACAGTGGTGGCAACGACCATTGATACCGAGGTGGGACGCTGAAGCGTCCCACCTCCGATTCCCCCGCTGTACGCCCCGCTCCAGCACCCGTTAGCCTAGGAGGCCGCACTAAATCCGGCGCCCCGCCTGGCGATGCCACACTATCTGCCAGGGATAGCGAGAGTACGCCTAAACTGTCTGCAATATTTTACGATAAAGCCAAATTATTACAGGCTGTTGACCCGCCATACCCTTTGCACTCTCCCTAAAAGCCAGCTATGTTGAAAGTCCATGTCAGTAACGTGAAGGAGCGTAACAATGGCTAACGATTCCACCGCTGAACATCTGCGTGCCGAGCTAAAATCTCTGGCTGACGCGCTGGAAGATGTCCTCAACTCATCCACGGATAAACCCAAAGCCGAACTGGAAAAACTGCGGGCCCGTGCACACGATGCACTGCACAACAGCCGCGAGCGTCTGAGCCAGGCCGGCGAGAATGTCGCCACCCAGACCCGCGAAATGGCTGGTCGTGCCGATGACTACGTGCGTGACAACCCGTGGACCGGTGTCGGCATCGGCGCTGCCGTGGGCGTGGTACTCGGCGTACTGTTGGCTCGTCGCTAATGGTCGGCGAGTCATCCTCTGCCCAGGGTTCCACCCCCGGGATCCTGGGTAGCGTCCGGCGTGTCGCCACCCTGCTGGCTGGCATGGCGGAAACCCGCCTACGTCTGGCGGTGGTCGAGTTGGAAGAGGAGAAGGCAAACCTGATCCAGCTGCTGCTCATGGCTGGCGTCACCTTGCTGTTCACCGCTTTCGCACTGATGAGTCTACTGGTGTTCCTGTTTTGGGCGGTCGATCCCAACTATCGGCTCTTAGCCTTGGGGATCGCCACGGCAGTACTCTTCCTGTTCGCTATCATCGGCGCATGCTGGACGCTCAGCAAAGCACGTCGCTCGACCTTGCTCTCCGCCACGCGCAACCAACTGGCGATCGATCGCCAACTGCTTGAGCGCAAGGAGAAACCATGAATCGTCATCGCCAGGCATTGGCCGACGAAAAGGCGTTGCTACTGCAACAGATCGCGCTACAGCGTCTGGATCTTCACCGTGAGGTCATGCATACCGAGCAACTCTGCCAGCGTCTTGATCGCAGCCTCGGCGTTTTATGGCGTCTACGTCGTCCTCTCTCTCTGCTCGGTGGCGTGATCGCCGTCTATGCGGCGCGTCACCCTTCGCGTCTCATGGGGGGCGCCAGACGCGTCGTCGCCCTATGGAGCGCACTACGCCTCGCTCGGCGCACCTTCTATCCTTGATCGTCCCCGCTCTCCCTCGGCATTAGCGTGCCGATACCGGCTCTCGTCCTCAATAACATAGACCGCAGGATCCTTACGCTTCCGCACATGACACCCCAGTGGGGAGGATATGAAGTGATTGTTAGCACGTTTCTTATACTCACACTCACTATTTCTCAGTGAAAAAAGGGGCTAAATCACCTTCTGTATAGCGATTCTACCGAAGCTAAAAATCCTTGATTTAGGTCAATCAAATTTGCTTTATAAAATCCTCATTCCCATATATAGTGTCTGAAACTCAAGACAGCAACTACATATAGTAGTTATCCACAAAGCATCCACATGTGCCGCGTGAAGCCTTATCGCACGCGGCTTCGTGTTGTGGATAACCGGTAGATGGTTAACGGATGCCATACATACCACAATCACAGGAGCAAAAAACGGTGAAACCTATAGTGATTAAACGGGACGGTTGTCAGGTGCCCTTCAACGAACAGCGTATCAAGGAAGCGGTGCTGCGCGCATCGCAGGCTGCTGGCGTAGATGATGCCGATTACTGCGCAACCGTTGCCCGCGTAGTCGCTATGCAGATGGCCGATCGCGAACGTGTCGATATTAACGAAATCCAAAACGCCGTAGAGAACCAGCTGATGGCGGGCGACTACAAGCAGCTTGCACGCGCCTACATTGAGTACCGTCATGACCGCGACGTCGCTCGTGAACAACGCGGCCGCCTTAATCAAGATATCCGTGGCTTAATCGAACAGAGCAACCCGGCGTTGCTCAACGAAAATGCCAACAAAGATAGTAAGGTGATCCCGACTCAGCGCGATCTGCTGGCCGGTATCGTCGCGAAGCATTATGCCAAGCAACACCTACTGCCACGCGACGTGGTACAGGCGCATGAGCGTGGCGAGATCCACTACCACGATCTCGACTACTCTCCCTTCTTCCCGATGTTCAACTGCATGTTGATCGATCTGAAGGGGATGCTGACCAATGGATTCAAGATGGGGAATGCGGAGATCGAGCAACCCAAATCCATCTCTACCGCCACCGCAGTCACCGCTCAGATCATCGCTCAAGTGGCTAGCCATATCTATGGCGGCACCACCATTAACCGCATCGATGAAGTGCTGGCTCCGTTCGTCACGGCCAGCTTCGAGAAGCACCGCCAGATCGCCGAGCAGTGGAATATCCCGGATGTAGAAAGCTACGCCCATGCCCGTACCGAGAAAGAGTGTTATGACGCATTCCAGTCGCTGGAGTATGAAGTAAACACCCTGCATACCGCCAACGGCCAGACGCCGTTTGTCACCTTCGGCTTCGGTTTGGGCACCAGCTGGGAGTCCCGTATGATCCAGCAGTCGATCCTGAAGAACCGCATCGCCGGTTTGGGCAAAAACCGCAAGACCGCGGTCTTCCCCAAGCTGGTGTTCGCTATCCGCGACGGGCTCAATCACAAGCTGGGCGATCCGAACTATGATATCAAGCAGCTGGCCCTAGAGTGCGCCAGCAAGCGGATGTATCCGGACATTCTCAACTACGATCAAGTCGTGAAGGTTACCGGCTCGTTCAAGACACCGATGGGTTGCCGCAGTTTCCTCGGTGTTTACGAGGAGAATGGCGAAATGATCCACGATGGGCGTAACAACCTGGGCATTATCAGCCTGAACCTGCCGCGTATCGCACTGGAGGCCAAGGGTGACGAAGCCGCCTTCTGGAAACTGCTCGACCGCCGGCTGGAGCTGGCTCGCAAGGCATTGATGACGCGTATCGCTCGCCTGGAAGGGGTCAAGGCTCGTGTGGCGCCGATCCTGTATATGGAAGGTGCCTGTGGTGTGCGTCTGAAAGCCGACGACAATATCGCCGATATCTTTAAAAATGGCCGGGCCTCTATCTCACTGGGTTATATCGGCATCCATGAGACCATCAACGCCCTGTTCGGTACCAAGACGCATCTCTTCGATGACGAAACACTGCGCGCCAAGGCTATCGCCATCGTCGAGCGCCTGCGTCAGGCGACCGATACCTGGAAACAAGAGACCGGTTATGGTTTCAGCCTGTATAGCACGCCGAGCGAAAACCTCTGTGACCGCTTCTGCCGTCTCGATACCGCCGAATTCGGCGTGATAGAAGGTGTGACGGATAAGGGCTACTACACCAATAGCTTCCACTTGGATGTGGAGAAGCAGGTCAACCCATACGATAAGCTGGACTTTGAGGCGCCCTATCCGCCGCTGGCTAACGGGGGATTCATCTGCTACGGCGAATATCCCAATCTCCAGCACAACCTGAAGGCGCTGGAGGATGTCTGGGACTATAGCTACCAACGCGTGCCCTATTACGGCACCAATACGCCGATCGATGAATGTTATGAGTGCGGTTATACCGGTGAATTCGCCTGTACCAGCAAAGGGTTCAGCTGCCCGAAATGTGGCAACCACGACTCCGCCAAAGCCTCGGTAATCCGCCGGGTATGCGGCTATCTCGGTAGCCCGGATGCGCGTCCGTTCAATGCGGGCAAGCAGGAAGAAGTGAAGCGCCGCATCAAACACCTGAATAACGGTCAAATCGGTTAACCGCGTCGCGTGACGCCAGCCCGCCGCTGGCGTCACGCGCAGGACAACACGCCATGAATTACCATCAATACTACCCGGTCGATGTGGTAAACGGCCCCGGCACACGCTGCGTACTATTCGTTGCCGGTTGTGTTCACCAGTGCCCGGGGTGTTATAACAAAAGTACCTGGCGCCCAGACTCCGGCGTGCCCTTTGGGCCGGAGATGGAAGATCGCATCATCGCCGATCTCCAGGATCAGCGCATCAAGCGGCAAGGCCTCTCGCTGTCGGGGGGCGATCCGCTCCACCCCAACAATACGGCGGCGATCCTCCAGTTGGTGCGGCGAGTCCGCGCCGAATGCCCCGGCAAGGATATCTGGATCTGGACCGGCTATCGTCTGGATGAGTTGAACGCCGAACAACAGGCCATCGTGGATCTGATCAACGTCTTGGTCGACGGTAAATTCGTTCAGGCGCTAAAAGATCCCATGCTGATCTGGCGGGGCAGTAGCAATCAGGTCGTTCATTATCTGCGTTAACGCGTGCTTAGGCGTCGCAACACTCCGCGAGCCGTGCAAGCTGTTCCGACTCCAGGATCTGTAGACGGTAAGGCGCGGGATGCAACGCACAATGCAGCATGGCTCGCGCCACGCTATCAGCCTCCACCGCACGCCACTTCTCCGGTAATAAACGGAAGAATGGCTCGGAGAGCTGCTCCAGTAGGCGTGGTTTCGCTCGCTCCCCCTGAAGCAATGAGGGGCGTAACAGCGTTAAGCGACGCCACGCCTGCAACTCAAGCGCCTTCTCCATCTCACCCTTAGTCCGGCTGTAAAGGAAAGGAGACTGAGGATTCGCACCCAGCGCGCTCACTACCACGTAATGCTGGCAGTCATGTTGCAGCGCCACCTCACCGCATTCCACCACCAGCGAATAGTCGACATAACGAAACGCGCTATCACTACCGGCTTCCTTGCGGGTCGTCCCCAAGCAGCAAAAAGCAACGTCACATGGACCCTGCCAAGCCAGCATCGCACGGCAAATATCCGTCTCCACCGGATTGATCAACTTAGCGGACGACGGCAACGCCGTGCGAGTCGGCGCATAAATCTGTGAGACACGAGGTTCCTGTTCCAATAACGCCAATAATGTCTGCCCAATCAGACCAGTCGCACCAAGCAGTAATACGTTCATCGGTTGTTCCTCCCCCTTCTCAGTATACGCGCTCTCCATCCTAGCGCTGCCAATGACGCTTATGACCGAAGCCACAACGATTATCGGTCATCTTGACCTGCATCAGTCGCAGCGCCCAGATCGGTGCCGGCCGTAGCCGGGCCAATGGGAAACGACGATAGTAGCGACGCCGCGCCCGTGCCTCATCCTCTCCCGCCAAGCGGGCGATGTGTGCACGAAACTGAATACCCTGGATCTGCGCCACATTACGCGTCTGACGCGCCACGGTCCCGGCAACCCATGGATTGCCCAACATCAACTGACCATGCTGCGACTGGGGCGAGGTCAACAGATACAGGGTCATGGAGGCCTCATCCCAGGCATAAAAGCAGCTGGCACACCACACGGCCTCGCCCTGACCGGTAGCCAGTGTCACCACATGTTGCCGCGCCAAAAAATGCCGGATTGCGGCCAGATCGTCGTCCGAGGTCAGCGCCGACCTATCGCCACGCAGAGGCTCGTCCTCGACACCCTCGTCGCGTAAACTGACACTCATCATACTCCCTCGCAGGACACATCCATGACTGACACTGTAACGCATAATCGTTGGTATCTGTATATCTTGCGAACGGCGACGGGCGCACTGTATACCGGAATCACCACCGATATCGCACGCCGTCTTGCACAGCACCAGAGTGGACGCGGCGCCAAGGCGTTGCGTGGCAAGGGACCACTGACACTGGTATTCCAGGCCGCCATCACGGCACATGGCGAGGCGCTACGCGTAGAGTACCGAATCAAACGGTTGAGTAAAAAACAAAAAGAGAGGCTGGTCAGCGACCAGCCTCTCTCTCCGTGGCAATGGTTAGCCGACAATGGCCAACTTACTTCGTCAGATAAATACGATTCGCCTGAGCAAAACGTTCGCGCATCTGCGGCGACGGCCCCTTGCCCAGTAGGCTAACCACGATGATGGCCAGCGAGGCCAACACGAAGCCCGGAATGATCTCATACAGGTGGAACCAGGCATATTGCTTCCAGAGCACCACCGTCACCGCCCCCACCAGCATACCGGCCAAGGCGCCATTGCGTGTCATCCCCGGCCACAGCAGGGAGATGATGATCACCGGGCCGAAGGCGGCACCGAAGCCGGCCCAGGCATAGCTGACCAGATCGAGCACATAGTTATCCGGATTGGCCGCCAGCGCTATGGCGATCAGCGCGATCAGCATCACCATGCTACGACTGACGATCACCAGCTCGCGCTGGTTAGCATGCTTACGCAGAAACGCCTTATACAGATCCTCGGTCACCGCGCTGGCGCTAACCAGCAACTGACAACTCAGAGTACTCATCACCGCCGCCAGAATAGCCGACAGTAAGATACCGGCGATCCAAGGGTTAAACAGCAGCTTAGACAGCGAGATAAACACCCGCTCCTTATTCTCATGCACCTCCAACGCCAGTTGGGGGTGGGTAGAGAAGAAGGCGATACCGAAGAAACCGACCGCCACCGCGCCGCCGAGGCAGAAGATCATCCAGATGATGCTGATGCGACGCGCCTTACGAATGGTGTGATGTGAATCCGCCGCCATAAAACGCGCCAGAATATGGGGCTGACCGAAATAACCGAGCCCCCAGCCCATCAGCGAGATGATCGCCACCCAATCCAGGCCACGGAACAGATCCAGGTAGGCCGGGCTCTGCTGAGCAATGGCATGCATCGCATCATCGAAGCCGCCGACACTGACGATCACCATCACCGGCGTCAGGATCAGGGCAAAGATCATCAGCGTCGCCTGTACGGTATCCGTCCAGCTGATCGCCAAGAAACCGCCGATGAAGGTATAAGCAATCGTCGCCGCCGCACCGGCCCACAGCGCGCTCTGATAGCTCATGCCGAACGTGCTCTCAAACAGTCGGGCACCAGCAACCACGCCGGAGGCACAATAGACGGTGAAAAACACCAGGATGATCAGCGCGGAGATCAAGCGCAGAATACGCTGCTTATCTTCGAAACGCTGGGTGAAGTAATCCGGCAGCGTCAGGGCATTGTTGTTCAGTTCGGTGTGTACCCGCAGACGTCCCGCCACGATACGCCAGTTGAGGTAGGCGCCGACCACCAACCCGATAGCGATCCAACTCTCCGATAACCCGGCGACCAGCACCGCGCCCGGTAACCCCATCAGCAGCCAACCACTCATATCCGAGGCCCCGGCCGATAACGCGGTCACCACGCTACCCAAGCGCCGTCCACCGAGGATGTAGTCAGAAAAGTTATTGGTGGCACGATAGGCCAGTAGGCCGATCAGGATCATGCCGAAGATATAAATCAGAAAAGTGATTAGTGTCGGTGTATTAACACTCATCCTGTACCCCTGTCATCACGGTGTCATGCACCGCTTTTTTTGTTGTGAAAAGAGGCGCTGTCCACGGCATTAGACGACAGACAAGGCACGCCTGGTATCGTGCCCGCCAGGGCGCTAAACCCGGCATGCATAGTGCGATGCAACAGTGAAACGCCCAATACGCGATCAGGCGCGGAGAAAAGCGCAGAAGATAGCGATAAATGCGTGGAGCAGGCAAGGCTACTCGTCCGCGTACCAGTCGGCACGCGGGGGGATGCATGATAGACCCAGCAGGGAAGAACGACAAGCGTTCAGAAGATAGGCGGCGGGGCAGCGCCCGCCGTCATCGTTTAAAAGCGAGCGAACGGTGCAGCGTATTCGATGCGCCCACGCGTCTGAGCCAACGCGTCGGGAGCCAGGGCATAGACCTGAAAACTCGCCTCACAGCCCGGCCAACGACAACTTAGCCCATGCTCAGCCGCATTGACGAAGCCAAAACGGCGGTAGTAGTGTACATCACCTAATACGACGACAGCGGCATAGCCGAACTCATTCAGCGTATCCAGCCCCTCATAGACCAATTGCTCGCCGATGCCCTGGCGACGATAGCCCTCGTCCACCACCAGCGGCGCCAAGCCCACCCACTGACACTCCTCACCGGCGACCGTTACCGGACTGAAGGCGGCATAGCCGATCACCCCACCCTCGTCATCCGTCGCCACCACGCCCAAGGTCAATAGGCCATCTTCGCGCAGACGCGCCACCAACTCGGCCTCGGCACGACTCGGAAAGCTCGCCCGGAGCAACCGCTCAATGCCCGGGGCATCGACAGGGATCTCCGCCCGGATCAACATGTAGTTACCGCACGCGCGCGCGTCGACGTGCCCTCCTGGAGTCCCGCAGCGACGAAGTCGGCCAGCTGCATCAATACCATGCGTAACGGTGTCGGCATCGACTCCACATCGATAGCATCCATCAAATTCTTCACATACAGCCCCAGTTCGGTATCGCCTTCGATACGTAGGCGACGCTGGAAAAACAGCGTGTCGGGATCTTCTTTACCGGCCGCGATCAGGATCAGATCGTTGGCATCCGCGCTGAAGGTCACATCCGCCGGTTGCTGACGGCTGACGCGCAAGCCCCCCTGCTCCGCCGTGACACACCAACACAACCCGAGGTCACGCACCTCGACTTGTAACCAACGCCCATCGAGAAACGCCAGTTCGCCTTCCGCTAGCGCTTGGCGAAACTGCCAAGCGAGCAGCTGCTCCAACACCTGCCGTTGCAGAGCAAACGGCGTAATTTTTAACGGCAGGCTCAACAATGCCGGCCCCTGACGCACGATCCGTGCTCGCAATTGTTCCAACACCGCGGTGACTCCTTCTGATCAGATAGCGTCTATTCTGCCATATCCGGCCAGCTAGACTGCGTCTTATATCAACAAAAAGCCCCATCGATGTCACGGACTAATACGCCGAGCCTACGCTATTTGGTAACAGACCATCAACACGTCAGAAACTGCCTCAAGTCAAAACAACTACATAACGTCTTATCTAGAATGAGCGGCGATAACGATGACGCCAGCAGGGCGGCGTCTCCGATCCTTACTACGCGCCAAGGGAAGTATCCCGTGGCCCATCTCAGGAAATCGCATATGGAGCTGCTGTGCCCCGCCGGTAATCTGCCCGCCCTCAAAGCGGCTGTGGATAACGGCGCCGACGCCGTCTACATTGGATTGAAAGACGATACCAATGCCCGCCACTTCGCCGGTCTCAACTTTAATGAGAAACGGCTCCAGGAGGCGCACGACTATGTACGACGCCATGGTCGTAAACTGCACATCGCCATCAATACCTTCGCGCATCCGGACGGCTATGCACGCTGGCAACGAGCGGTGGATATGGCCGCACAACTGGGTGCCGACGCGCTGATCTTGGCCGACTTGGCGATGCTGGAGTACGCGGCCGAGCGCTACCCCCATATCGAACGCCACGTATCGGTGCAGGCCTCTGCGACGAACGACGAGGCGATTCGTTTCTATCAACGTCACTTCGCCGTAGCACGCGTGGTGTTACCGCGCGTGCTCTCCCTGCATCAAGTCAAACAGCTGGCGCGAACCAGCCCGGTGCCGCTGGAGGTGTTTGCCTTCGGCAGCCTCTGCATCATGTCCGAGGGGCGCTGCTACCTCTCTTCCTACTTGACCGGTGAGTCACCGAATACCGTCGGTGCCTGCTCCCCGGCCCGCTTTGTACGCTGGCAACAGACGGCTCAGGGCATGGAGTCACGGCTCAACGATGTCTTGATCGATCGTTACGCTAACGGTGAAAACGCCGGCTACCCAACGTTGTGTAAGGGCCGTTATCTGGTGGATGGCGTGCGCTATCACACGCTGGAGGAGCCGACGAGTCTGAATACCCTCGCCCTGTTGCCGGAATTGATGGCGGCCAACATCGCCTCGGTCAAGATCGAGGGGCGGCAACGCAGCCCGGCCTACGTCAGCCAGGTAACCCGCGTGTGGCGCCAGGCGATCGATCGTTGCCGCCAGGCTCCCGAGAGCTTCACCCCCGAGCGCGCCTGGATGGATGCGCTCGACGCCGTGTCCGAGGGGGTACAAACCACCCTCGGCGCCTATCATCGTCGCTGGCAGTAAGGAGTCCCACCATGCAATATGCGCTCGGCGCGGTACTTTACGGCTGGCCTGCGGCCAGTCTGGAGACATTCTATCAGGCCGCCGCCGACAGCGAGGCCGACATCATCTATTTGGGCGAAACGGTATGCAGCAAGCGACGGGCACTCAAGGTCGGTGACTGGTTAGCGCTGGCCAAAACGCTGGCCGCAAGCGGCAAGCAGGTGGTGCTCTCCACCTTGGCACTGATTCAGGCACCCTCCGAGCTCGGCGAGTTACGCCGCTATGTAGAGAACGGCGAGTTCCTCATCGAAGCCAACGATCTGGCGGCGGTCAATTTAGCCGCCGAGCGCCGCTTGCCTTTCGTCGCCGGACCGGCGCTCAACTGCTACAACGCCGTCACCCTACGTCTGTTGCTACGCCAAGGGATGGTGCGTTGGTGCATGCCGGTGGAGCTATCGCGCGACTGGCTACGCAACATACGCCAACAGTGTGAGCAGCTCGGTATCGCGGGACGTTTCGAGATCGAAGTCTTCGCCTATGGTCATTTACCGCTCGCCTACTCCGCACGCTGTTTTACCGCGCGCGCCGAAAACCTCCCCAAAGATGAATGCGAGACCTGCTGTCAACACTATCCACAGGGGCGCCGCGTGCTGTCACAAGAACAACAGCAGGTCTTCGTGCTTAACGGCATCCAGACCCTGAGCGGTCACTGCTATAACTTGGGGAATCATCTGCATGAGATGCAAGGATTGGTCGATGTGGTGCGCCTCTCGCCGCAAGGTATCGACACGCTAGACATGCTGCGCCGATTCCGGGCTAACGAGCGGGGAGACGCCCCACTCACCTTGGATAAACAGGAGGAGTGCAACGGCTACTGGCTCCAACTCGCCGGGCTCACCCTGCAAGCCTAGCTTAGCAACGCAACGCGGGCGCACTCGGCGCCCGCAACATCACTCCCCCACCCGTTATCTTATCAGGACGCCTTACGGGCCATAATCTCGATGATCTGGGTATCCGTCTGACGCATCGCGCCACTCGCCAAGGCACACAGATTGGCGATCGACTGATCCACATCGTGCGCCACGATGCCCTCATTGCCGCTTACCGCACTGTCATCCAAGGCCATCAACACCGCCTTAAAGGCGGCACTGGCGCTGGTGGAGACCTTCATCGCGCAACTGTTGGAGGCGCCATCACAAATCATGCCACTGACATCACCGATCATGCTGCCGATAGCCATCGCTACCGCCTCATAACGTCCATCGATCAACCAGGCAATGCCCGCCGCCGCCCCCATCGCCGCCGTGGTGGCGGCGCACAAGGCCGATAACGCTGGCAGCTTGCTATGGATATAGATCGCCGTCAGATGCGACAGCATCAATGCCCGCGTTAATTGCTCCTGAGAAGCCTGGAGATACTCGGCTACCACCACCACTGGCATGGTCGCGGTGATCCCCTGATTGCCGGAGCCGGAGTTACTCATCGCCGGCAACACCGCCCCCCCCATGCGGGCGTCAGAAGCCGCCGAGGTGCGGATCATGATCTCGCTGAGCAGATCGTGAGAGAGCAGGCCACGCTCACGCTGCTGGGCCAGCGTAGCGCCGATGTGCAGACCATAGCGGCTGCGCAGCCCCTCACGCGACAGCGCGCCGTTCAGTTCGGCCGCATCCAAGATAAAGGCGATTCGCGCCAGTGGCACGTCACAGGCGAAACGGTAGACTTGCTGCAACGAAGCGCGCGCCAAGCAGTAGCCCGCCTCGCTCGCCTCGCCGACGCCATCGGCAGCGAAGATCAGCTGGCCGTTATGCTCCACGCGAATCACCCGAGTATGGTCGCCCGCGATAGTCACCTCGGCCCACGACTCACCGGCATAGACGCGTGCGCAAGCGAGTAACACCTGCTCGCAAGGCTGCTCCATTCCCACACTCACCTGCCCGGCGGCGAGCAATGCTTTAGCTGCCGCGATCGCCTCGGCGGAGGCATGCTTGATCACCTCCAGCCCCGCGTCGGCATCACCGCCTAGCGCGCCCAACGCCGCCGCAATCGGCAGGCCCACCATCCCCGTGCCAGGTACCGTGACTCCCATACCGTTCTTCATGAGGTTAGGTGAGACGCGGCATACGATACGCTCGACCGGCGCAGCCAGTTGGCGAGCGGCCAACGCAGCGGCCAACGCCAGCGAGATTGGCTCGGTACAGCCCACCGCCGGTTTGACCTCCTGGCGGACTGCGCGGATAAACTCATCCCACAACAGCGCGTTATCGCAAGGATTGGATGTGTTATTCATAGTTCAGCCCTTTATCGAGAAACGAGTCGCACGTCATCCCTTAGGAAAAGGCCAGCAGCGGTGAAATACACAGCAACAGCCCGGTGACGATGATCACCCATAGGGAGACGCCCTTATACTTATGCAGCGCCGGCACTCGGTACACCAAGTAGGCGGGGATCAGACACCCCACGAGGCCGAAGATCGGGCTACATACCGAGGTAAAACTCAACACCGGCGCATTGAGGATAATCGCCCCCCACGCCAGCAAGACGGCAAAGACCATGATGCCGTTCTGAACCCAACGCGCGTTAATACGCTCGGGCGGCAAAACACGCCGCAATAGATTCATCACGATGCCTTGAGTCGCCTCCCGGAAGCCCAGGTAGACGCCAAAGAACGCGGTCATCACGGCGAAGATATTGAGAATGACGCTCACCACCGTGACCCAATTTCCGGCACCACCATCAATAAACTGCGCCGCGATGGCCAGAGCAGAAATATTCTGCTGATAGGCCTTCACCGCCTCGTCATGCCCCATCGCTAAGGTGAATGAGACGGCGTAGAAGAAGACCGTGACAAAGAGGATGCCAAAGGCGATATTCATCGCCCGCAGCGCCTTGTAGCGGGCAACCTCACGTGACTTCGCCTTCGCACGGTACGAAATCACCATCGGGCTGAGCGTCTGAATGAACAGGATCGAGGTCAAGGTAAACGGCAGCGTAATGACCGCGTTCTTGATCAACAATGCCAACGGCGGCAACGCGCCAGCGTTATACAGATGCCACATTCCCACCATCGCTACACCTAACGCCGCGACGACCAGCAGCTTGGTCAACACCATGAAGCTGGAGAGCTTAAATAGCAGCTGCTCACCCCGCGATGAGATGGCGACCAGCACACAGATCAGCGCCAAACCATAGAAGGGGTTGTCCGATAACAGCCCCTCGGTCACGCCAAAGGTATGCAGGTACGAGGCACTGTCGTTCGTGATGGCCGTCGAGTAGACGAACATCCAGATCACCAACATCACAAAATAGAGCGCCCCCAACAGAATGCCCCAGTTCTTTCCCAGGTAGCCGCTGATCACACTCGGGTAGTCGCGACACTCTGGCGCCTCGGCCAAGGTGTTAATAAACAGGCGCTGAAACAAGTACATCGCCGGATAGCCCACCACCGACGAAAGCAGGAAGACCCACAACCCCATTAGGCCGACCTGAACCGGTAGGAAGACGATCCCCGCGCCGATCGCCATCCCGATACTCATGATGACCCACCCCACATCGGTGCTGTCGAAACGCGTCGCCTCACGCCATTCACGTTCGCTCATGCCGCCTCGCGCCGAAACGGGTATATCGCTCATTACCACACTGCTTGCTTGTGTCGTTTCCATCGTCGCTCTCACTTGCCAGTAAGCGGCGGGATCCACGGCAAATCACAGCCTGCCTCTGCCGTCTCGGAGCCGCCTGTAGAGAATTATCATCGTTATCATTTACAGAGTCGGATGCCGCGCAGCAGGGCGATGGCGCAATAACATCATCGGGTGCAGGATCTATTATTGTGGCGAGATCATAACGCGCTTGCGGGAGAAAAAATTTTCAACTCATCGCTCTGCGATAGCGGTCTACATAAAAACTTTTCTCTAAAAAGGGAATTATCTTGAATATTTACCTACACAAATGGCAAAAGGTAAAATTATTTTTTATACAAACACGTAATATGCAAATAATGCATTGATATATCGTGTCTTTCAGCGAGTAGTGAACAGCGGGGAGGGAAACAGACGCTAACAAGATGACGCGCCAGCATAAATAAAAATGTGTTGTTGATCGCAATTTTTTGGCGACCAAGCGCACACTTTAGTCAATAACTCTGTTTTTATATAAAAAAACACTATCGATCAGAATGATTAACTAGTGCTTTACGGGGTATCGATAGTAAAAATCCACCTCTTGAAGAGGTGGCTTTAAATGGGGCCCCCTAAAAGGGGGCCTTGTTCGTTTTAATCCTGTA
>NZ_JBIUCY010000010.1:0-143836 GCF_044540725.1 Edwardsiella sp. A.80236 | reverse complement strand
TTGGAGCGGGAAACGAGACTCGAACTCGCGACCCCAACCTTGGCAAGGTTGTGCTCTACCAACTGAGCTATTCCCGCGTCGCGTAACCGAACGGCCTGCATCTGAAAAACTTCACAATTCCGTCTCGGTACGGGGAGCGCATTATACGGAGATTTTTATCTCCCGCAAGCCCCCCAAGACGAAAAAGTCAGATAAATTGACTGACTGCCGATAAAAGCGCCGCAGCGTACACATTATCGGCAAATAGGCTTACAGGCGAATAAAATTACTACGGTAATAGGCCAACTCGGCTACCGACTCGCGGATATCATCCAATGCCTGGTGGGTATTCTGTTTGTGGAAACCCGCCAGAATCTCCGGCTTCCAACGCCGCGCCAGCTCTTTCAGGGTACTGACATCCAGATAACGGTAATGGAAGTAGCGTTCCAGTTCGGGCATATAGCGGAACAGGAAGCGGCGATCCTGGCCGACACTGTTGCCACAGATCGGTGAAACACCCGCCGGCACCCATTGGCGCAGGAATTCCAGCGTCGCTTGCTCGGCGGCGGCCGCATCGTAGCGGCTCTCCTTCACCCGCTGCACCAAGCCGCTAGCGGTATGGGTGCGTACGTTCCACTCATCCATCAGTGCTAGCTGGGCGTCGTCTTGATGCACCGCGATCACCGGCCCCTCGGCTAACACGTTTAATTCGGCATCGGTCACCAGTGTGGCGATCTCGATGATCCGGTCGCGCTCGGGATCCAATCCGGTCATCTCCAGATCGATCCAAATCAGACGTGTTTCGCTTGCACTCATAGTTCCCCCGGCAAATAGTATGAATTAGTGCGGCGTGTCTACGACGATCGTTATGATGCTCAATTGCGAGACACAGCCCAGCGTGTATCATAGACACTTTCCGCGCTGTGGGCGATCGCCACAGTGCCGCAGCCAAGAGAGTGAGGCGCAGTTGAGTAAAAAAAGACTATCGCACGGCCAGCAACGGCGGATGCACGCCAACCACCAGCGTCGTCTACAACAGACGGAGCCTAGCGTGGAGCTGGACGATACCCTGTTCGGTGACACCCAGGAGGGGGTAGTCGTCAGCCGTTTCGGCAAACATGCCGACGTTGAGGCCGCAGATGGCACTCAGCAGCGCTGTAACATCCGCCGTACCCTACCGTCGCTGGTCACCGGCGATCGGGTGGTCTGGCGTCCTGCCACGCAGGCGGGTAGCAAGGGCATCGTCGAGGCGGTGCATCCGCGTAGCTCGGTACTGACCCGGCCAGACTACTACGATGGCGTGAAGCCGATCGCCGCCAATATCGATCAGATCGTTATTGTTTCGGCAATCCTGCCGGAACTCTCGCTGAATATCATCGATCGTTACCTGGTCGCCTGCGAAACATTATCCGTCGAACCGCTGATCGTACTGAATAAAGTCGATCTGTTGGATGCCGAAGGGCGCGAGTTCGTCGACGAGGCCATGGCCATCTACCACAACATCGGTTACCGCGTGGTGCTGGTCTCCAGCCACAGCGGAGAGGGGATGGCACAGTTACAAGATCTGCTCACCCAGCGCATCAGCATCTTCGCCGGCCAGTCCGGGGTGGGGAAATCCAGTCTGCTCAACGCGCTGTTGCCAGCCTTGGAGAGCCAGATCGAGGTCGGCGCGGTCTCCGACAATTCGGGATTAGGCCAGCACACCACCACCGCAGCCCGGCTCTATCACTTCCCCCATGGGGGTGACGTGATCGACTCGCCGGGGGTCCGTGAGTTCGGCCTATGGCATCTGGATGCCGAGCAGATCACTCAAGGATTCATTGAGTTCCGCGACTACCTGGGTAGCTGTAAGTTCCGCGACTGCAAACACGACAACGATCCGGGTTGTGCGTTGCGCGAGGCCGTCGAGCGCGGCGAGATCGCCGAAACGCGTTTTGATAACTATCATCGTATTCTGGATAGCATGACGCAGGTTAAACTGCGCAAGAACTTTACCGGCGGCGGCCATTAACGCTGTCGGCGTTCCCCCAGCGTCCTAATCAGGGACGCGGGGCATAACACGGCGCTGCGCGAAGCGCTATGACTCCCTGTACGACCCGGCGGCACACCAGGCCGCCGGTAGACTATCTTGTTGGACAAAGAGGCTAACGTGCTCGATAGCATTAAAATCAAACTGCAATATTTACTGCCGAAACAGGCGCTGACCCGCTTGGCGGGTTGGGCCGCCGACAAACAGGGCGGCTGGCTGACGCAGAGCGTCATCAAGGGCTTTGCCCGTTACTACGGCATCAATATGCAGGAGGCGCTTTACCCCGATCCCGCGCACTATAAGACCTTCAACGACTTCTTCGTTCGCCCGCTACGCGACGGCGTGCGGCCAATTGCCGAGTTCGACGATGGCGTGGTGCTTCCCGCCGATGGCGCCATCAGCCAGTTAGGGCCGATCGAGGCGGGTCGTCTGCTGCAAGCCAAGGGGCACGATTATACCCTCGAAGCGCTCTTGGCGGGCCAGTACCAACTGGCACAGGAGTTTACCGGTGGCCAGTTCGTCACCACCTATCTCTCACCGCGCGACTATCATCGGGTGCATATGCCCTGTGATGGCCGTCTACGGGAGATGATCTATGTACCCGGCGATCTGTTCTCGGTGAATCCACTGACCGCCGCCAACGTCGCCAATCTGTTTGCCCGTAACGAGCGCCTGATCTGTATCTTCGATACCGCTGTCGGTCCCCTCGCCCAGATCCTGGTCGGTGCCACCATCGTCGGTAGCATCGAAACCGTCTGGAGCGGCTGCGTCAACCCGGAGCGGGCCGGCATCATCCGTCGCTGGACCTACCCGAGCGAGGGTGACGGTGTCATCACGTTGAAGAAAGGGCAAGAGATGGGCCGCTTCAAACTCGGTTCCACCGTGATCAACCTGTTTGCCGCCGGGCGTATCCAGTTCGACGCTGCCCTGAGTGCAGGGAGCATCACCCGGATGGGACGCGAGCTGGGCCATGTGCCCACGGCGACTCACGCCGCACAGCCCGCCACAGAGTAACCATCTCGGCGCGGCGTTAAACGCCGCGCCGCTCGTCATGCCATCGCGAGGGTCGACCATGCGCCTGATCCACCGTCTCCTCCTGACCGGGCTGCTGGCATTCTGCCTGCCGACACTCGCTCAGGCTACGCTCAACGAACGCCAACTCACCCTCGATCTGAAACAGGCCGAGGCCGCCAAAAACGCTCCCGCCCAAACCGAGACCGTCGAGGCGCTACAGAGTGCGCTGAGTTGGATCGACGAGGCGAAGGCCGCCAAACAACGTAGTCAACAGTACCGCAAGACCATCAGCGACTTCCCGCGCCTTACCCGCGAGCTACGCCAACAGTTGAGCGATGAAAGCAGTCCGCCGCCCACGATCCAGCCCCCTGCCGACGAGGCGGAGCAGCAGATCCTGCAAATCAGCAGTCAACTGCTGGAGGTGGCGCGCCAACTGCAACAGGAGCAAGATCGCGCACGCGACATCAGCGATTCCCTAGGGCAGGTAGTACAGCGCCAAGCCTCGGCGCGCAAGGCACTCAGCGAGGCCGAGCGCCGCCTACAGGAACTTACCGTCACTGAAACGGCCCTCTCTCAGGCGCAATCCGCCCAGCTCCAGGCCGAGGTGGCCGCGCGTAAGGCGCAGGTCGATGAGCTGGAGCTGGAACAATTGTCGGCCAGCAACCGGCAAGAGTTAGTACGCTTACAGAGTGAGGTGTTGAGCAGACGCCATGAGCGCCTCGACCTGCAGCTACAGGGGCTACGCAACAGCCTGAACAGCCAACGCCAACGCGAGGCGGAAGAGGCGTTGGAACGGACACGACGCCTGGTGGAGCAGAGCGATAACCTGCCGCAATCCATCATCATGCTGCTGACGCAAAACCAGACCCTGTCGCGCGATCTCAATCAACAGGCACAACATCTGGATGAGATCGCCACCCGCCAACGCGTCATCGCCGGGCAGACCCAGCAGGTGCGCCAGGCGCTAAACACCCTGCGCGAGCAGGCGCAATGGCTAAGCGTCTCCCCGGCGCTCGGTGAGACGCTACGCGACCGCCTGGCACGCCTGCCGGAGATGCCCAAACCGCAGCAACTCGACAGCGATATGGCTCGCCTCCGCGTACAGCGCCTGCACTACGAGAGCCAACTGGCCGACCTGACGCCGGCCGATCAGTATCGGCAGAACGACGGTGAGCCGCTCAGCACCGCCCAACAACGCCTGCTGACACCGCAGCTCACCATGCAGCGTGAGTTGCTGAATTCCCTGCTGTCGGGCTGCGATAGTCAGATCCTGGAGCTGACCAAGCTCAAGGTCGCCAATACTCAGTTGATCGATGCCCTGACGGCGGTACGCGAAGCCACCCATCGCTACCTCTTCTGGGCGGCGGACATCGATCCGGTTGGCTTCGGCTACCTGCTCACCACCCTACGCGATCTGGATCGTCTGCTATCGCTGGATACCCTGGCGCAGCTCAGCCAGGCGGCGCTGATGATGGTCAGCGACCGTAGCACGCTACTCCCACTATGCGGCGCCCTACTCCTGGTGGGCTTCAGCATCTACTCACGCCGTCACTACCGCGCCTTCATGGCCCGCGCCGCCGGGCGCGTCGGCAAGGTCAATCAGGATCATATCTCACTGACCCTACGCACCCTGTTATGGTCGATCTTGGTGGCGCTGCCACTGCCAATACTGTGGGCCGCACTCGGCTATGGACTACGTAATGCCTGGCCCTATCCGGTGGCTGTCGCCATCGGCGATGGCGTCAGCGCCGCGCTACCGGTGTTGTGGGCCTTCATGATTAGCGCCGCCTTCTCCCGCCCCGACGGCCTGTTTATCGTCCATTTCGGCTGGGGAGAGCGCCAGGTACGGCGGGCGATGCGCTACTATCGCATGTCTATCTGGATCATCGTGCCGCTGCTGATGGCCGTAGTCACCTTTAACAATCTGGCTGACCATAGCTTCAGCGCCACCCTGGGACGCGCCTGCTTTATCATGCTGTGTATCGCCCTACTGCTGCTGACCTCAAGCCTGTATCGCGCCGGGATCCCGCTCTACCTCAACCGCGCCGACTCGGGGGAGAATCTGCTGAACTACCTGCTATGGGGGGGCTTACTCTGCGCGCCGCTGGCGGCGATCTTCGCCGCTCTGCTCGGTTACCTCGGCACCGCCCAAGTATTGCTGGCACGCCTAGAGACCTCCGTCGCCATCTGGTTCGGTTTATTGATGATCTACTCGGTGATCCGGCGCTGGATGTTAATCCAACGCCGGCGCATCGCATTCGATCGCGCCAAGCAGCGGCGCGCCGAACGGCTCGAGAAACGGAGTCGTCACGAGGAGGATGGCCTGCATCCCGCCGCGATTGAAGGTAGCCAGGAGGCAGAAGAGAGCATGGTGGATCTGGATGCCATCAGCGATCAATCGCTGCGTCTGGTGCGTTCAATCCTGACGCTGGTCGCGCTGATCTCGCTGATCTGGCTCTGGTCAGAGTTACACTCTGCCTTCGCCTTCCTGGAGAATATCCGCCTGTGGGATGTGACCGCCAACGGTGTCGGCGGCGAAACGCTGCAGCCGATCACCCTGGGGGCCGTATTGATCGCCATCCTGGTGATCCTGGTGACCATCCAACTGGTGAAAAACCTACCCGCGTTGCTGGAGTTGGGACTCCTGCAACATCTGGATCTCACCCCGGGTACCGGCTACGCCATCACCACCATTACCAAGTACCTGCTGATGATCGTCGGTGGGCTGATCGGCTTCTCGCTGCTGGGTATCGAATGGTCGAAGCTACAGTGGCTGGTGGCCGCGCTGACCGTCGGTCTGGGCTTTGGTCTCGGAGAGATCTTCGGCAACTTTATCTCTGGCCTGATCATCCTGTTCGAAAAGCCGATCCGCATCGGCGATACGGTCACCATCCGCGATCTGACGGGCACCATCACTCGGATCAACACCCGGGCCACCACCATCTCCGACTGGGATCGCAAGGAGATCATCGTACCCAATAAGGCCTTCATCATGGAGCAGTTCATCAACTGGTCACTCAGCGATCCCATCACTCGCGTGGTGTTGACGGTGCCGGCCGAGGCCAGCGCCAACAGCCAGCAGGTGACAGAGTTACTGCTCCAGGCCGCCGGGCAGTGCTCGTTGGTACTCGATACTCCTCCGCCGGAGGCCTATCTGGTCGACATTCAGCAAGGGGTACAGATATTCGAGTTGCGCATCTATGCCTCGGAGATGGCGCACCGCATGCCGCTGCGCCATGAGTTGCATCAGCTGATCCTGGCCGCCTACCGCCAACACCAACTGGTACTGCCCTTCCCACCGATCCAGATCGGACGCGACTCGCTGCGCCCGGCGCGTAGCGCCTCATCACGCGCCTTCAACAGCGGCGGTTTATAGCGGCAATAAAAAACCCGCGCCTCGGCGCGGGTTGTGGGAGCTTACGTTAAACGTATCGAGGATTCAGGCGCGATCGACAGAGAATGCGATCACCTCGCTGAGACGCTCGGCCGATAGTGCCAGCATGATCAGACGATCCACCCCCAACGCCACCCCGGAGCTATCCGGCATGCCATGGGCCAACGCCGCCAGCAGATGTTCATCGAGCGGCTGTTGCGGCAAGCCCAACGCGGCGCGCTTGCGATTGTCCTGCTCGAAACGCAGACGTTGCTCGTCGGCATCGGTCAATTCGTGGAAGCCGTTAGCCAACTCCACACCACGGTAGTAAACCTCGAAACGCTCCGCGACCCGATGATCTTCGGTACTGATCTGCGCCAAGGAGGCCTGACTGGCCGGAAAGTGATAAACGAATGCCGGACGCTCTTTACCAATATGCGGCTCGACGCCGAAGGCGAACAGCAGCTGCAACAGCGTGTCGCGATCCTCTTCTTTATCGGCGACATTGCTTAAATCTAATTTGGCCGCCGCTTCGCGTAACTGCGTTTTATCCGCCGAAAGCGGGTCGACATCCAGATGGCGAATAAAGGCCTGTTGATAGGAGAGCGTCTCGGCGCTCTCGCACTCCAGTACCTGTTGCAATAAGTCATCGACCTCATTCATCAGGCGATACATATCATAGTGCGGGCGATACCACTCTAACATGGTAAATTCCGGGTTATGATAACGACCAGACTCTTCGTTGCGGAAGCTACGGCACAACTGATAAATCGGCCCACTACCGGCAGCCAGCAGGCGCTTCATATGGTATTCCGGGCTGGTCATCAGATACAGCGTCATTCCCTGCGCCACGCCGGGACCGACAAAGTGGGTCTGGAAGGGAACCAAGTGAACATCCGTGATCGTGGCCTGACTCATCGACGGGGTGTCGACCTCCAATACGCCGCGATCCGCGAAAAAGCGCCGGATGGTAGCCATGATACTGGCGCGTTTCAACAAATTGGCCACAGGTGCACTGGGTTGCCAGCTTGCCGTATCGCTCATGATGATAACTCCGAAATAAAACAGGATGGGCAGTCTACTCGCTTCTCGTCATAGATGACAGCGCTCGTAGCGGGAGGGCGCCGCCGATGCCTAGGTGACTAATAGATTATTGAGCGAACTATATACATTGGCTTAAAAAGCAAATAAAACATATTAAAAATAGAATATAACGACAGAAACATTATTAAGATCACGTTTTGCTATTTTTTCCCGCCTTAAAAAGGATAAAACACCCAACCACATCAATTTTCCACTACTTCAATATGGGTATAATTTTCGAATTCGAACTTAAAAAACACAACCATTCCCATGCTTCATTAAAGACGGCGACCACCCATGTGCTACCTTTCTTTAATATGCAGTCTGGAATGGTTCTTTGTTTTTAAATGTTACTTTACCATTGAACACCCGGAGGAATGCAGTGCAAACCTTTAACGCAGACCTTGCCATCGTCGGGGCTGGGGGTGCTGGCTTACGAGCAGCGATTGCCGCCGCCGAGGCCAACCCTCAACTGAAGATTGCCTTAATCTCAAAAGTCTACCCGATGCGCAGCCATACTGTGGCGGCGGAAGGCGGTTCCGCGGCCGTCACTCAGGCTCATGACTCTTTCGATTTCCACTTCCATGACACCGTTGCCGGTGGTGACTGGTTGTGTGAGCAGGATGTCGTCGACCACTTCGTGCATAACTGCCCGCGTGAAATGACCCAGTTGGAACTGTGGGGCTGCCCGTGGAGCCGTAAGCCTGACGGTTCGGTCAACGTCCGTCGTTTCGGCGGGATGAAGATCGAGCGCACCTGGTTTGCCGCGGATAAGACCGGCTTCCACATGCTGCACACGCTGTTCCAAACCTCACTGAAATACCCGCAGATCCAGCGTTTCGACGAGCACTTCGTGCTGGATATCCTGGTAGATGAAGGGCAAGCTCGCGGCCTCGTCGCCATCAACATGATGGAAGGCACCATGGTGCAGATCCGCGCCAATGCGGTCGTTCTCGCCACCGGCGGTGCTGGACGCGTCTACCGTTACAACACCAACGGCGGTATCGTGACCGGCGACGGGATGGGGATGGCATTCAAGCACGGTGTTCCGTTGCGTGATATGGAATTCGTGCAGTATCACCCGACCGGCCTACCGGGCTCAGGTATCCTGATGACTGAAGGCTGCCGCGGTGAAGGCGGTATCTTGGTGAACAAAGACGGCTACCGTTACCTGCAGGACTACGGTCTCGGGCCGGAAACGCCGCTGGGCGAGCCGAAGAACAAATACATGGAACTGGGTCCGCGCGACAAAGTTTCTCAAGCCTTCTGGCACGAATGGCGTGCAGGCCGCACCATCTCTACCCCGCGTGGCGATGTGGTGTACCTCGACCTGCGTCACCTCGGCGCCAAAAAGCTGCACGAGCGTCTGCCGTTCATCTGTGAACTGGCCAAGGCCTACGTCGGCGTCGATCCGGTCAACGAACCGATCCCGGTACGCCCGACCGCACACTACACCATGGGTGGTATCGAAACCGATCAGCACTGTGAGACCCGCATCAAGGGCCTGTTCGCCGTCGGCGAATGCTCCTCTGTCGGTCTGCACGGGGCTAACCGTCTCGGCTCTAACTCCCTGGCTGAACTGGTCGTCTTCGGCCGTGTCGCCGGTGAAAGCGCCATGCAGCACGCACTCCAGGCCACTCCGGCCAACGGCGCTGCACTGGATGCACAGGTGAAAGACATCGAGGGCAACCTCAAGGCGCTGGTTAACCAGGAAGGTAACGAAAACTGGGCGACCCTGCGTGATGAGATGGGTGTCTCAATGGAAGAGGGTTGCGGTATCTACCGTACCACCGACCTGATGCAGAAGACGGTCGATAAGCTGGCCGAGCTGAAAGAACGCTTCAAACGCGTCAAGATCACCGATACCTCCAGCGTATTCAACACCGAACTGCTGTATGCCATTGAGCTGGAGCATGGTTTGAACGTCGCCGAGTGTATGGCTCACTCCGCCATCAACCGTCGCGAATCCCGTGGTGCCCATCAGCGTCTGGATGAAGGCTGTACCGCACGTGATGATGTGAACTTCCTGAAACACACGCTGACCTACTTCAACGAAAGTGGCGCGCCGCGCATTGAATACAGCGATGTGAAGATCACCAAACTGCCGCCGGCCCAACGTGTATACGGTGCCGCCGCAGAAGCTCAGGAAGCGCAGAAGAAAGAGGAAAAAGCGAATGGCTGAGATGAAAAACCTGAAAATGGAAGTCATGCGCTACAATCCGGAACAGGATGCTGAGCCGCATTTCGCGACCTATGACGTACCGTATGACGAAACCACTTCCCTGCTGGATGCCCTGCTGTATGTGAAGGACAATCTGGCGCCGGACCTCTCCTTCCGTTGGTCCTGCCGTATGGCTATCTGCGGCTCCTGCGGGATGATGGTCGATAACGTGCCGAAGTTGGCCTGTAAGACCTTCCTGCGCGACTACCCGAACGGGATGCGCATCGAAGCGTTGGCCAACTTCCCGGTCGAGCGCGATCTGGTGGTCGATATGACCCACTTTATCGAGAGCCTGGAAGCGATCAAGCCGTATGTCATCGGTAACGATCGTAAACCGGAAGAAGGGACTAACAAGCAGACACCGGCAGAGATGGAGAAATACCATCAGTTCTCCGGCTGCATCAACTGTGGTCTGTGCTATGCCGCCTGCCCGCAGTTCGGCCTGAACCCGGAGTTCATCGGTCCGGCCGCGATCACCCTGGCTCACCGCTACAACCTGGACAACCGTGACCACGGTAAGAAAGAGCGTATGCCGGTGCTGAACACCCAAAACGGTGTTTGGAGCTGTACCTTCGTCGGTTATTGCTCAGAAGTTTGCCCGAAACACGTGGATCCGGCTGCGGCTATCCAGCAGGGCAAGGTAGAAAGTGCCAAAGACTTCATGATCGCAATGCTGAAACCGCAATAAGGGAGACTCGATTGCAATGACGACTTCAACCAAACGCAAACCCTATGTGCGGGGTATGTCATCTAACTGGTGGCAAAAGCTAGGTTTCTATAAGTTCTACATGCTGCGCGAGAGTTCAGCGTTGGAGAACGTCTGGTTCAGCATCGTGCTGATCTATGGCGTCTTCTCGCTGAAAGACGGGGCCGCTGGCTGGGAAAGCTTTGTCGCTTTCCTGCAAAACCCGCTGGTACTGGTCCTGAATATCATCTCCCTGCTGCTGGCCGTGCTGCATACCAAGACCTGGTTTGAGCTGGCGCCGAAAGCGGCCAACATCGTGGTCAACGATGAGAAGATGGGTCCGGCACCGATCATTAAGGCGCTGTGGGCTGTCACCATCGTCGCAACCGTGGTGGTTCTGGGCCTGGCCCTGCTGTAACCGAGGAGAAAGCAGATGAACAATAAAGTGTACAAACGTTCTGACGAGCCGGTTTTCTGGGGCCTGTTTGGCGCTGGCGGCATGTGGGGAGCCATCTTTGCCCCGGCCGTGATCCTGATCGTCGGTATCCTGTTGCCGCTGGGCATGTTCCCGGATGCGCTGACCTTCGAACGCGCACTGAGCTTCAGCCAGAGCATCATCGGCCGCATCTTCTGGCTGCTGATGATCATCCTGCCGCTGTGGTGTGGTCTGCACCGTCTGCATCATATGATGCATGACCTGAAGATCCACGTCCCGGCCGGTAGCTGGGTATTCTATGGCTTGGCCGCGATTCTGAGCGTTGTGGCGCTGATCGGGATCTTTACCCTGTAATCCGCCCTCGCACAGTAAAAGCCTCCTACGGGAGGCTTTTTTTATGGCTTGCGATCAGAGGCTACTCAGCTTCAGGCCCACGATACCCGCGACGATCAGGGCCAAGCTCAACAGACGCAACAGGCTGGCCGGCTCACCCAGTAGGATGATGCCCATTATCGCCGCGCCAACGGCGCCGATGCCGGTCCAGACTGCATAGGCGGTACCGGCGGGTAAGGTTTTCATCGCATGTGCCAATAGCAATACGCTGGCTACCATCGCCACCAAAGTAATGAGGCTGGGCCACAGACGGGTAAATCCATGGGAAGACTTCAGGCTGATAGCCCAGACGACCTCTAAGAGGCCTGCGATCAACAACACAATCCACGACATGATAGGGTCCAACGCGTGACAGGGGCGTCCCTGAGAGGAATGGCCTGCACGGGACGTCCCGTGACAGGAGGAGCCGTAGCGGCCCCGCGAGCCTTGTCACCCTACCTCGCGCACAAGATAAAACCAAGCACCAGCAGGTGACCAGCGAAAAAAAACCGCGCTTAGCGCGGTTTTTATCGTGACGATGACTTACTTCACGCGGGAGACGTATTCGCCGGAGCGGGTGTCAACCTTGATCACTTCACCGATCTGAACGAACAACGGCACCTTCACTACTGCGCCAGTGGTCAGGGTGGCCGGCTTACCGCCAGTACCGGCGGTATCACCCTTCAGGCCCGGATCGGTATCCACGATCTCCAGTTCAACGAAGTTCGGCGGAGTAACGGCGATCGGCTGGCCGTTCCACAGGGTCACTACGCACTCAGCCTGATCCAGCAACCACTTGGCATTGTCGCCAACGGCTTTGGCGTCAGCAGCCAGCTGTTCGAAGGTATCGTTGTTCATGAAGTGCCAGAACTCACCGTCGTTGTACAGGTAAGTCAGGTTCACATCCATCACGTCAGCGCCTTCGGCGCTATCGGTGGACTTGAAGGTCTTCTCAATCAGCTTGCCAGTCAGCAGACGGCGCAGCTTAACGCGTGCAAAGGCCTGGCCCTTACCCGGTTTGACGAACTCACTAGATTCGACGGCGTAAGGTTCGCCATCCATCATGATTTTAAGACCGGAGCGGAAATCGTTGCTAGAATACGTTGCCATAAAGGCCCTCTGAATAATTTACTTGGTAGCTTAGCCAAAAAAATGGCACATATTGTAACCCAAAAAGGGCAGCCGAGAGAAGATTGGCTGCAACAACTTGCCGACGTTGTCACCGACCCCGCCGACTTACTGGCTCAACTGAGCCTCGCCGACCATCCCGAATGGCGTGCGGGCTGTGAGGCACGCCGCCTGTTTCCTTTGCGGGTACCACGTGCCTTCATTCGTCGGATGCGCCCCGGCGATCCCCAAGACCCCCTATTGCGCCAGGTGATGAGTGATGCCGCCGAGTTTATCGAAACGCCCGGCTTCTCCACCGATCCCCTAGAAGAGCAGCATAGCGTAGTACCCGGCCTGCTGCATAAATACCAGAACCGCGCGCTGTTGCTGGTCAAGGGGGGCTGCGCCGTCAACTGTCGCTACTGCTTCCGCCGCCACTTCCCCTACCAAGAGAATCAGGGGACCCGCGCCAACTGGCAGCGTGCGCTCGAGTACCTCCGCGAACACCCAGAGTTAGATGAGATCATCTTTTCCGGCGGTGACCCACTGATGGCGAAGGATCACGAGCTCGACTGGCTATTCAGCCAACTGGAGTCGTTACCACACCTTAAGCGCCTACGCATCCATAGTCGCCTACCGGTGGTGATCCCGGCGCGTATCACCGAGACACTATGCCAACGTATGGCCGAGTCCCGTCTGCAGATGCTACTGGTCACCCACATCAATCACGCTAATGAGATCGATGAGGCGCTCAGCGCCGCCATGCAACGGCTAAAACAGGCCGGGGTGACCTTGTTGAATCAGAGCGTGCTGTTGCGTGGTGTCAATGATAATGCCGATACCCTGGCCGCGCTGAGCAATGCGCTGTTCGACGCCGGTATTCTCCCCTACTACCTGCACGTACTGGATAGAGTTCAGGGCGGAGCCCACTTTATGGTGCCGGACGACGAAGCACGTGTTCTGATGCATGGACTCTTGGCCCGGGTATCTGGCTATCTAGTTCCACGCCTGACGCGTGAGATCGGCGGTGAACCGAGCAAAACCCAACTTGATCTGCACCTGCGTCAACGCTAACGCTTCGTTATCGCCTCCAGCATAACGCACCAACGCGTTACTCTATGATGTAGCCCGCCCCACCCTGTGCGGGCTACTCGTCCGCCTCTTCTCGCCTTGATCCGCCAAACCTCAACAAACACTAAACTCAATCCATTAAGTTGCCAATCTCACTATAAATTTTAACTTCTATTTAAATTGAAGCGATCCAGCTACGTGCATTAACCAGTCATTTACGTTATAACCACATTGCAGTAAATCATCATACCAATAATAGTAACTTGAGTTAGATAGGGAAATTTATGCCTGCTTACCTACCATTCCTACTGGGGATCTTGCCGCTCGTCGTCATGATTATCCTGATCCTCAAAGTCAAAACCCCCATTCATTACGCCGTGTTACTCACCTTGGCGCTGACGCTAGCGGTCACCGGGCTGTATTGGCATACGCCATTACAAACGCTCGGCTCGGCATTGATCTATGGAGCATTAAAGGGATTGTGGCCGATCATCATCGTGATCCTCGGCGCCATCTACAGCTATAACCTGATGCTGAAGACCGGCAGTATGGATGTCCTACGCGATGTACTCGCCACCGTCAGCGACGATAAACGCATTCAAGTGTTACTGATCGCGTGGTGCTTCGGCGGTTTCCTCGAGGCTGCTGCGGGCTATGGCACCGCCGTCGCTATTCCTATCGGTATCCTGATCGCTCTGGGTTTTAACCCACTCAAGGCCGCCATCGCCTCCCTAGTCGCCAACACTGTTCCCACCGCTTTCGGCGCCGTCGGAATCCCCGTGTCGATCCTGGCCGAGCAAGTCAATCTGCCCGTCACCGCCCTCAGCGGTACCATCATCGCCCAGTTGGCGTTATTTAATATCCTGCTGCCCTTCGTCATCGTCGCCATCATCGGCGGTGGAGTCAAAGCGCTGCGTGGCATGGTCGGCCTGACGCTGATGTGCGGTATCGCGACCTTGATCCCACAGTATCTGGTGGCCATCAAACTGGGCGCCGAACTTCCCGCCTTCGCCGGTAGCCTGGTCAGCCTGATCGTCGTTACCCTGATGGCGAAAGCCCGGCGTACGGCAACTGCCGACGAGTACCGCATCGACGGCGCTCATCTGTCAGGGAGTCGCCGTTACTCCGCCGCACAGCTACTGCGTGCCTGCGCCATCTATGTCCTGATCTTTATCTTCATTCTGCTCTGTTCGCCGTTGTTCCCAACCCTGCGCGCAACCGTCGCCCAGGTCGCTAGCGTAATCACCTTCCCGCTCGCCGATGGCCATGCATTGCGCCTGAAGATCGACTGGATCGCGACCCCTGGCGTACTGATCATTATCGCAACCCTGATCGGTGGCCTCATTCAAGGGGCGACCTTCAGCCAGATGATCCGTGTCTTCGCCGCCACCGTACGGCAACTAAAGAACTCGATCATCGCCATCTGCGCCATCGTCGCCATGGCGACCGTCATGGACGTCAGCGGCCTGATCGCCACCTTGGCGCAGACCCTGGTTGACGTCACCGGCGGCGGCTACCTGTTCATCGCCCCGATCATCGGTGCCCTGGGGACCTTCGTCACCGGTAGCGACACCAATTCCAACGTGCTGTTCGGCAAACTGCAAACCATGGCGGCTGAGCGGCTACACGTCGATCCGTTATGGCTGGCGGCGGCCAACACCTCCGGTGCAACGGGCGGCAAGATGATCTCGCCGCAGAGCATCGCCATCGCCGTCTCGGCCACCCGAATGGAGGGGCAAGGCAGCGCCATCATGTCTGGCACCCTGAAATATTGCTGCGCCTATATCGTGATCCTCGGGTTGAAGGTCGGTCTGGTTTACTACCTTTTCATGGCTTAATTGATTGAATTTAAATGTTTTACTATTACACAATGGAGAGCCTTCGTCGTGAACGTTAACTTCTTTGTCACCTGTCTAGGCGATGTCCTCAAGTCGCGCATGGCGCGCGACTCGGTACTACTGCTGGAGCAGCTGGGTTGTACGGTGCATTTCCCCGAAAAACAGGGATGTTGTGGGCAACCTGCCATCAACGGCGGTTATGTCGCCGACGCCATTCCCGGAATGAAAAACCTGATCCGCGCGCTGGAGGAAAATGACGATCCGATCATCTCGCCGGCGGGTTCGTGCACCTATGCCGTCAAGAGCTATCCTACCTACCTGAGTGCCGAGCCCGACTGGGCGCTGCGGGCCGAACGGGTCGCCAATCGGATGGTGGATCTGACCTCTTTTATCGTCAATACATTGGGCGTTAAGGATGTGGGCGCGCGCCTGCCTGGGCGGGCGGTCTATCACCCCTCCTGTAGCCTGCTACGCAAGATGAAGGTTCGCGATGAGCCGCTGATCCTGCTCAATCATGTACAAGGATTGGAGCTACAACCCTTTGCCGATGCCGAGACCTGCTGTGGCTTTGGCGGCACCTTCTCCGTGAAGATGGCCGAAATCTCCGGCGAAATGGTGAAGGAAAAGGTCGGCCATATGATGGAGGTCCAGCCGGACTACCTGATCGGCGCGGACATCAGTTGCCTGATCAATATTGGCGGCCGCATGCAGCGTGAAGGGGTACCGGTCAAAGTGATGCATATCGCCGAAGTCTTGATGTGCCGTTAAGGAGGATGCTATGTCGCTACAAACCAGCGAAATGAAGTTTAAGGAGCGCATCCGAGTCCAATTGGACGATAGCGTGATGCGCAAAGCCGTGGCTAATGCCCAGGAGCGCATTGGCGCCAACCGGCAGAAGATGGTGGATGAACTCGGCCACTGGGAAGCGTGGCGTGACCGCGCCGAACAGATCCGTGACCATGTCCTGGATAATCTCGATGCCTACCTGTATCAGCTGTCGGAGAAAATCGAGGCCAACGGCGGTCACGTCTACTTCGCCAAGACGAAAGAGGAGGCCACACGCTACATCCTGCAGGTCGCTCAAGCCAAAAACGCCAAGAAAGTGGTCAAGGCCAAGTCGATGGTCACCGAAGAGATCGGCATGAACCATGTCCTACAAGAGGCGGGTATTCAGGTCGTGGAAACCGATCTCGGTGAGTATATTCTCCAGCTCGATCAGGATCCGCCCTCTCATGTGGTGGTACCCGCGATCCACAAGGATCGTAATCAAATCCGGCGAGTATTGCATGAGACGCTGGGTTACGACGGGCCGGAGACCCCGGAAGCCATGACGCTGTTCATCCGCCAGAAGATCCGCCAAGATTTCCTCAGCGCCGAGATCGGCGTCACTGGCTGCAACTTCGCCGTCGCCGAAACGGGATCGGTCTGCCTGGTAACCAACGAGGGGAATGCCAGGATGTGTACCACCTTGCCCCCCACCCATATCGCCGTGATGGGGATGGAGCGCATCGCCCCCACCTTCGAAGAGGTGGATGTGTTGATCACCCTGCTGGCACGCAGCGCGGTCGGTGCCCGGTTGACCGGTTATAATACCTGGTTGACTGGGCCGCGCCTGGCCGATGAGCTCGACGGCCCGCAAGAGTTTCATCTGGTGATCGTCGACAATGGCCGTTCGGCGGTACTCGCCTCTCCCTTCCGCTCGGTACTACGCTGCATCCGCTGCGGCGCCTGCATGAACACCTGCCCGGCCTATCGTCACATCGGTGGGCACGGCTACGGATCGATCTACCCCGGCCCGATCGGGGCGGTGATCTCGCCGTTGCTCGGCGGCTATGCCGCCTTTAAGGATTTACCCTACGCCTGCTCGCTATGCACCGCCTGCGACAGTGTCTGCCCGGTGAAGATCCCGCTCTCTCAACTGATCCTACGCCACCGCCGCACGATGGTAGAGGCGGGACTCCCCCCACGCGCCGAGCAACGCGCAACCCGGTTGTTCACTTATGCCAATAGTCATCCCGCCATCTGGAAAGTGGGGATGATCGCCGGCGCACATGCCGCCCGCTGGTTTATCAAGGGCGGAAAGGCGCCGATCAACGTCGGCGCGCTGGCCGAATGGACCGAGGCGCGCGATCTACCGCAAGCCGATGGTGAGAGCTTCCGCAGTTGGTTTAAACAGCACCAGGCGCAGGAGAAGAAATGATGAATAACCGCGATGCATTCCTGGCAAACATCGCTAGCCAGCTCGGACGTGAGGTGCGCCATACCCCGCTAGCATGCCCACAACCGATCAACGACTATGCCCAGACTCGCCTGACAGAGTTGAGCCTGCAGCAGCGCTGTGATGCCTTTATCGATGTCGCCAGCAACGTCATGCTGGCGCACTGTGAGCGTTGTAGCGTAGCCGAGGCCCCTCAGGCTGCGCTACGCCTCTGTGAACGTTATGGCCGCTCGCCGACTATCGTCAGCGGCGATGAGCGCCTGGCTCAGTTGGGGATCAGCGAGCTGCTGGTGCGCGAGTGCCCCGCGACGCTCTGGGACCCGAGCAACGGGGAGGCGAATCTCCATCTGGCGGAGCAGGCCAAAGTCGGCGTCGTCTTCGCCGAATACGGCCTGGCCGAGTCGGGTGGTGTCGTGCTGTTCTCCTCCGCCCAACGTGGACGCGCCCTTAGCCTGCTACCGGAATCCTCGATCTTTGTCCTACGCCAGAGCACCATCCTGCCACGCGTCGCGCAGCTGGCTAGCCAGTTACACCAACAGGCGCTACGCGGAGAGCGCATGCCGTCGTGTATCAACCTAATCGGTGGCCCTAGCTCCACCGCCGATATCGAGCTGATTAAGGTGGTCGGCGTACATGGCCCCATCCATGCCGCCTACCTGATCATCGACGACTGCTAGCCGCCTCTCAGCCATGGGGCCATGGCATGACGCCCCCGCCCGCAGGGCGTTATACCTCCCATAAAAAAGCCGCAGCCCTCGGGGCTGCGGCTTAAACCATTCGTTCTACTCGGTCACTCAGTTCGGGCACTTATAGACTTGACCGCTCATCTTACTATCCAGCGGTGCGAAGCTGGACCAAAAACCTTCGCTCGGGCTAACGGCGCCGTAGACGACATTCCCGCCCATCGCGGCGGCTTTGTTACGCAGATCGTTAGCGGCGGCACGCATGGAGCTCGTTTCGCCACCCTGACCGGACAACCAGTTACTCTGCGTCCCCGTGGCCTCGCCCAGCAGTTGGCATTCGGCTCCCGGCTTAGTATCAGTAAATTTCACCTGCTGGCCGGCGGAAGACAGCTGAGTCATGGAACTGCACCCAGCCAGCAGCATGACGGCTGCCAGACCCAGTAACCCTTTAATCCGCATCTTATTCCCCATTTGATGTGTAAATGTTATCCGAATAATACCAGAATCCATTGCCAACACTTAATGAATGTGTTGCGCGGCTACGCTGGTGGGCTTAAGACACCCCTAGGGATCCCGGTATGCTTTTGCATAGTAGAGTATTCCCACGCGCTTAAGCCACAATGATATGACAAAATTTCGTGTCATATCATACGCCAGATAGAAAAAACCCCCGCAAAGCGGGGGTCTTCGGTCGACGGAGTCGGTTAGGGGGATGTCGGGTAGCGAGAGCACATTGCTGTGCCCCCGCCCCCTAAGAACCGTACGTGCAAGTTTCCCCGCATACGGCTCAAGCCTTTATAAGTCCATGCCAAGGCATGGACCGGTTTTATCACCCTTTTGGCGGGAATGGATCGTTTCCGTATGAGTTCTTCTCACGGATCTGTCCATTAGTTCGATGGATTACCACTTCACTCTTCTGATTCGTCGCTATCCCCTTAGCAGCAGCTATAGCTTCTGCTTGAGTTCTATGATGTGACGTATCTTTTGAGTTCCCTGCACCATGCACAGCCCAGCCTTCACCTCTTGGTACTACATGTTGATTTTTCCCTGCCATCGATCACCTCCTTACAGTGTTATGACATTGTATACATTAACAAGTCTGATAAAACAATGTCAATATATATGGCAAGCAATAAACAAAAGACACAACATATAGTGCCAGTCATTGTTCAGGCCGAGTGTATTTGCCGGTGACAATTCGGGTGCAACATCATCAAGTTTCCAGCCTCCTCCCCACCGCCATCTGTCTTGCGGATGATATGGTGGATATCCCAGTCCTCATCATCTTTGAACATTTGGCCGCAGGTCAGACATCTGTGGTTTTGGCGTTCCCAGATCAACCGTAATTTGCCGCGCTGTAGTTTGTTCTCCTTCCAGAGCTTGACTTGCCTCTGCTCGAAATACAGCTCGTCGTCACGATCGAAGGGATTAGCCTCCGCCCTGATCTTGATGTGCCGCTTGATCGGGGTCTCTTTGCTCTTAAGCAGCCGAACTGGCCTGCCCTCAGCATCGGGACACTGGAATACCCAGTGCTCACCGCCCACCGACTGAAAGTATTTCTCCTTCACCCAGCGTTTATTGCGGTTCTGGTGCCTGCGACAGCACCAGCGCCAGAGTAATTTCCAGACCCGGTAGTCCACATAGCCGAAGGTCTCCTTAGCGACGACATGACGGTGATAGTTGGCCCAACCCCGAATAACCGGGTTGAGCAACCGGATCAACACGTCCTGTTTGACCATCAGATTGCCCCTGACTATTGCTCGAATCTTCTGGAGGTGTGTACGCAAGTTCTTTTTACTCGGCTTGATCAACATCTTGCCGTGATACTTGCGTAGGTTTTGCCCCAGGAAATCGAAACCGTCCGTGATGTGCGTGATCACCGTTTTCTCCGGTGACAGCGCCAGCCCTCGCTCAGCCATAAAGGCCTCGACGAGAGGTTTGACCTCATCTTCCAGCAGCTCTTGTGAGATACCGGTGATAATGAAATCATCAGCGTAACGCACATAATTGACCTTAGTCTTGTAACTGGCCTTGGTGTTCTTACGCCCAAAATGAGCTTCGAGCACCGCATCCAGTCCATCCAACGCTAGATTGGCCAACACCGGTGAGATGATCCCCCCTTGCGGGGTTCCTGCCTCAGTCGGGAACAGACGGCTGGACTCCATAAATCCCGCCTTCAGCCACTTTCCGAGCACCTGTTTATCCAACGGTATGTTGGCAAGTAACCAATCGTGGCTGATGTTGTCAAAGCACCCCTTAATATCGCCCTCCAACACCCACTCGGCCGAGTTACCTCGGCTGAGATTGACGAAGCACTGCTCAATCGCATCTGCCGTCGAGCGCATGGAGCGAAAGCCATAGCTGTTGCGATCTGCGGTAGTCTCCGACACTGGTTCGAGTGCCAGCAGGTAGAGTGCCTGCATCGCCCGATCCAGCATGGTCGGTATCCCCAAAGGACGGCGTTTACCATTGGCCTTGGGGATGTAGACCCGACGTAACGGCTTGGGCCGGTAGCCCGTGCGCGTCAGCCTGCCTATCGCTCGCCATTTGGCTTCTGGAGTACTCCACAACTCCCTATCTACACCAGGCGTTTTCTTGCCCCGGTTTTCGGTGACTCGTTTCACTGCCAATGCCTTGGCCGCAAACGAGCGAGTCAGCATCCGTTGCAAGGCTTTCACCTTGCGCCAGCGCCGCTCTTTAGTCGCCTTCGCGATCCGTACCTGTAGCCCCCGAACCTGTCGCGTCACACGATACCAGTCGATGGTATGCCAGCTCAGCGGATGGTCGGAGAATGCAGGTACTGTGATTGCCGTACTCATCTTGCTACTCTCCTCAGTGCTTTGTTGAGAAAGCCCCGAGCAGGTAACAGACGGATCATCCCCTTGCGGGAGTGATGTCTGCTCCCGCAAGGGTTCGGGCGAAACGGCTATCACCGTTTCACCCACCTTCATCTCACTGTGAGCGCTTTACACGCCTTCACACGATTAAAGACCAGTTGGAAGTGAGCCCCGTTTCCGGTGGAGGGACCTTTAACCCCCTATCCACCCCATTACAGGGTGGCCTTCGCTTTTTCCAACCTCCTATACCCGCACCCTCAACAGTCCTCCTTGCGGATCGCCTGCCCCGCCGAAGCGGGCAAAGATACGGGTTTTCCGAGTTCCGTGCCGATGACACGAGTCACTTAGGTCCTGCCAATACACCGAAGGCGTGACGGCAACGTATCCCCAGATGTAAAAGGGATAGCCAGCCTTATACCTTTTGGTCAGAGCGCGCCAGTAGCTTGCGCTCATTGCGGCTGACGGTGCTTGTTAGCAGTTCACGTAATGTTGACCATATGACTCAGCCTAGCCTCTCATTCACCTGCTACTGGTGAAATCGCCGGGTGACCTCGCGGTCATGTCGGCCCCTCGCAGGGGAGTACATTGTCAGGAAGCTTCGCACCCCACCGTTACCGGCGGCGCACTATCCCTAGGCTACTGTTGGTTGCACAACAGGTTCCGCTCGGACAGACCGCGATGGCTACGACCATCAATGGCTACCGTGGAACAATCATCAGACACAGCTTCGCACCGGCAGGTGCTCAAGCTTTTGATAGATACGAGTATTCCCGTTACCTCGCTGCCCCACAAAGGAACAACTTCAACGTGTATCGTACGCTTACGCGGGGATACAGGCTTGCGCCCATACCGGAAATCGGACTCCATACGGAGACCGATATTCGGGCTTGGGACAAGCCCGAATATCGGGTTTTATCAAATGCTATTTCGGCGGGAGAATAGTGACCACCACTGTAATAAGTTAGTGATCACTATGGACGTAGCCCGCTCGGCTAGCTACCTACGCGACTCTCGTCGCACTACATCATACCGCCCATGCCGCCCATGCCACCCATGCCGGCAGCGCCCAGATCAGCCTTCTCTTCCTTCGGCAGATCGGTCACCATGCACTCGGTGGTGATCATCAGACCCGCAACGGAAGAAGCGTACTGCAGCGCAGAACGGGTTACCTTGGTCGGATCCAGGATACCCATCTCGATCATGTCGCCATACTGTTCGGTCGCCGCGTTGTAACCGTAGTTACCTTCGCCGGCTTTCACGTTGTTGGTAACCACGGACGGTTCTTCACCGGCGTTAGCCACGATCTGACGCAGCGGAGCTTCCATCGCGCGCAGCGCAACCTTGATACCGACGTTTTGCTCTTCGTTGATGCCTTTCAGATCAACCAGTTTAGCGGCTACACGTACCAGGGCAACACCGCCGCCAGCTACCACGCCTTCTTCCACCGCAGCACGGGTTGCGTGCAGGGCATCTTCTACGCGGGCTTTCTTCTCTTTCATTTCAACTTCAGTTGCTGCGCCAACCTTGATGACGGCAACACCGCCAGCCAGTTTAGCCACACGCTCCTGCAGTTTTTCACGATCGTAATCAGAGGTCGCTTCTTCGATCTGCTGACGGATCTGAGCGACACGGCCCTGGATAGCGGCCTCTTCGCCCACGCCATCGATGATGGTGGTGGTGTCTTTGTTGATCACGATACGTTTAGCCTGACCCAGATCTTCCAGGGTCGCTTTTTCCAGCTCCATACCGATCTCTTCAGAGATCACGGTACCGGCGGTCAGGGTAGCGATATCCTGCAGCATCGCCTTACGACGATCGCCGAAGCCCGGTGCTTTCACCGCAGCCACTTTCACGATACCACGCATGTTGTTGACCACCAGGGTCGCCAGCGCTTCGCCTTCTACGTCTTCGGCGATGATCAGCAGCGGCTTACCGGCTTTCGCGACGGCTTCCAGCACCGGCAGCATTTCGCGGATGTTGGAGATCTTCTTGTCAGCCAGCAGGATGAACGGGCTTTCCAGTTCTACGGCGCCAGTTTCCGGCTTGTTGATGAAGTACGGAGAGAGGTAGCCGCGATCGAACTGCATACCTTCAACCACATCCAGCTCGTCTTGCAGACCGGTGCCTTCTTCAACGGTGATAACGCCTTCTTTACCAACTTTTTCCATCGCTTCAGCGATCAGCTGGCCAACGGTATCATCGGCGTTAGCGGAGATGGTGCCAACCTGAGCGATAGCTTTAGAGTCGGAGCACGGTACAGACAGCGCTTTCAGCTCTTCAACGGCAGCGGTAACCGCTTTGTCGATACCGCGCTTCAGATCCATCGGGTTCATACCGGCGGCAACAGCCTTCAGACCTTCGTTAACGATGGCTTGTGCCAATACGGTTGCGGTGGTGGTGCCGTCACCGGCGGCGTCGTTAGCCTTGGAGGCAACTTCTTTCACCATCTGGGCACCCATGTTCTCGAACTTGTCTTCCAGCTCGATCTCACGCGCAACGGATACGCCGTCTTTGGTGATAGTCGGAGAGCCGAAGGACTTGTCCAGAACCACGTTACGACCTTTCGGCCCCAGGGTGACCTTCACTGCGTCTGCCAGTACGTTTACGCCACGCAGCATTTTTACGCGGGCGTCGTTACCAAATTTTACGTCTTTAGCTGCCATTATCTTTGTCCCTTAAATTCGTTCAAATTGGATATTGCGAGCGCTTGCCAATGCGGCGATTACGCCTCGACGATGGCCAGAATGTCACTTTCGGACATGATCAACACTTCTTCATTGTCGATCTTCTCGGCCTTCACGCCATAACCATCGTTGAAAATCACGGTATCACCGACCTTCACGTCCAGTGGCTTCACATCGCCATTCTCGAGAATGCGACCATGGCCCACGGCGATCACTTCACCGCGCGTGGATTTGCCCGCTGCGGAACCGGTCAGGACAATACCGCCAGCTGACTTAGATTCGACTTCTTTACGCTTGACGATCACACGGTCGTGCAATGGACGAATTTTCATTGATAGCTCTCCTTTGAGAAAGTCCATATCGTTTTAGGGTTGAAAGCCGGGCACGGGTATTTACACCGTGTTCCGGACTCATGTCTTGCTAGATTGGGGCGCCGTTTTCCACCTTCAAGGGGGCCACGACAAAAAAATTCGCTTTTTTTTAACCTGCAAAGGTCAAAGATGCAACCGGGACGTGATAGTGGCCTGCCTCGACGACAGGCCATAGAAAAAGAGAAGAGCGAGAAGCTAACGAGTATGCCTGCCGCGGGTTACTTATGATCCAGATGGCGATGCTCGTCATCCTTGCGCTCGAACTCACCGTCGAAGGTCTGCCCCCCACCACCGCCACCAAAACCGCCGCCCCCCTCGCCCGGGCCACCACCACGGTAGAAGCGGAAATAAGGAAGCAGTTTCAATGCCAGATGCTTCTGCACTGGTGGCAACATCAACAGTAGACCGAGGAAGTCGGTAAAGAACCCAGGGACGATCAATAGCAGGCCCGCCATCACCAGCGACACACTCTTGATCATCTCGGCGGCAGGACTCTCACCCTGCGCCAGCTTCTGCTGGATCTGTATCAGGGTTTTCATACCTTGATTTCGCACCAACGAGGCGCCGAGACATGAAGTCAGGATCACCAACAAAAGCGTCAACGCGACCCCTAAAACAGCCGCGACTTTGATGAAGATCGATATTTCTATATAGACATATAAAAATATCAGGATGAAAGGCAACCAGCGCAAAGGATGTCTCCTAATTAAACGACTGTTTCACTATCTACACGAATGTAAATAAAAAACGACTACTTTAAAAATAAAATTATATTGGCGTCAAAAAAAGCGTCAATATAATTTGTATGATGTTATTTTCATCACCAGATAACCCCTACCTCGTGCGGGTTATTTACATTAACTGTGAGTATTATCACAGATATGATAATCAAAGGGATAAGATACACCATATAGTGATCTAGGTTCATACTTTTCCCTCCCGGCAGCATATGATCGTGTCCATAAAAGAGAGAACGGTGAATTCTCTCTGTTGTTCCTTAAAGAAAATTAATTTATTAGCTAATTTACTATTCGGCATCAATGAAAGAAGGTTCTCATGTCAAATAACATCCGTATTGAAGAAGATCTATTAGGCACCCGTGAAGTTCCTGCTGACGCTTATTATGGCGTCCACACCCTGCGTGCGATGGAAAACTTCTATATCAGCAACAACAAAATCAGCGATATTCCTGAATTTGTTCGTGGCATGGTAATGGTTAAAAAAGCGGCGGCCATGGCTAACCGTGAACTGCAAACCATTCCGCGTAAAATTGCTGACACCATCATCCTGGCCTGCGATGAAGTCCTGAATAATGGCAAGTGCATGGATCAGTTCCCGGTAGACGTTTTCCAGGGCGGCGCCGGTACCTCTGTCAACATGAACACCAACGAAGTACTGGCTAACATCGGCCTGGAGCTGATGGGTCACAAGAAAGGTGAATACCAGTACCTGAACCCGAACGACCATCTGAACAAGTGCCAGTCCACCAACGACGCTTACCCGACCGGTTTCCGTATCGCCGTTTACGCTTCCATCATGAAGCTGATCGATGCGATCACTAACCTGCGCGAAGGTGTTGACCGTAAGGCTGAAGAGTTCAAAAACATCCTGAAAATGGGCCGTACTCAGCTGCAAGACGCTGTGCCGATGACCCTGGGCCAGGAATTCCACGCATTCAGCGTACTGCTGAACGAAGAAGTGAAAAACCTGCATCGTACCGCTGAGCTGCTGCTGGAAATCAACCTGGGCGCTACCGCGATCGGTACCGGTCTGAACACCCCGGAAGGCTACCAGAAACTGGCTGTACAGAAACTGGCTGAAGTGAGCGGTCTGGCATGTGTACCGGCCGAAGACCTGATCGAAGCCACCTCTGACTGTGGTTCTTACGTCATGGTTCACGGCGCGCTGAAGCGTACCGCGGTCAAACTGTCTAAGATCTGTAACGACCTGCGTCTGCTCTCCTCTGGTCCGCGCGCTGGCCTGAACGAAATCAACCTGCCGGAACTGCAGGCTGGCTCTTCCATCATGCCGGCTAAAGTTAACCCGGTTGTGCCGGAAGTCGTTAACCAGCTGTGCTTCAAAGTCATCGGTAACGATACCTGTGTTACCATGGCCGCTGAAGCCGGTCAGCTGCAGCTGAACGTTATGGAGCCGGTTATCGGCCAGGCGATGTTCGAATCCATCTCTCTGCTGACCAACGGTTGCTACAACCTGCGTGAGAAATGCATCGACGGCATCACTGCCAACAAAGAAACTTGCGAAAAATTCGTCTTCAACTCTATCGGTATCGTTACCTACCTGAACCCGTTCATCGGTCACCACAACGGCGACATCGTTGGTAAGATCTGTGCCGAAACCGGTAAGAGCGTACGCGAAGTCGTGCTGGAACGCGGCCTGCTGACCGAAGCGCAGCTGGACGACATCTTCTCTGTTGAGAACCTGATGCACCCGGCATACAAAGCTAAGCGCTACACCGACGAAAGCGAAAAATAATTAACGCATCGCTTATTGTAGGCACGTCTGGTCCCCTGGTCAGTCGTGCCTTTTTATTGTTATTGTAGAGAAAAAATAAGAATTATTATCATTACACTTTAAGGAGAAACACTATGCTAGTCCTAGAACTGGTGATTGTTCTGCTGGCGATTTTCTTGGGGGCCAGACTGGGCGGGATCGGGATCGGCTTCGCCGGCGGTCTCGGGGTATTAGTACTCGCCGCCATCGGCGTTGCCCCGGGTAAAATTCCGTTCGACGTTATTTCCATCATCATGGCCGTTATCGCCGCCATCTCCGCCATGCAAGTGGCCGGTGGTATGGACTACCTGGTCCATCAGACCGAAAAAGTTCTGCGTAAGAACCCGAAACACATCACCATCCTGGCGCCGATCGTTACCTACCTGCTGACCATCTTCGCCGGTACTGGTAACATCTCTCTGTCTGCCCTGCCGGTTATCGCCGAAGTGGCCAAAGAGCAAGGCATCAAACCGTGCCGCCCGCTGTCTACCGCTGTGGTATCCGCTCAGATCGCCATTACCGCTTCACCGATCTCCGCCGCCGTGGTGTATATGTCTTCCGTAATGGAAGGGCATGGCGTTAGCTACCTGCATCTGCTGATGGTCGTTCTGCCGTCCACCTTCCTGGCCGTGCTGGTGATGTCCCTGATCATCTCTTGGTGCTTCGACTCCAAACTGTCTAACGACCCGATCTACCGCAAGCGTCTGGAAGAAGGTCTGATCACGCTGCGTGGCGACAAGCAGGTTGAGATCAAGAAAGGGGCTCAGGCTTCTGTCTGGATGTTCCTGCTGGGTGTTATCGCCGTAGTGATTTATGCCATCGTCAACAGCCCAAGCCTGGGTCTGGTGGAAAAACCGCTGATGAACACCACCAACGCCATCCTGATCATCATGCTGAGCGTGGCAACCCTGACCACCATCATCTGCCGCGTCGATACCGATAACGTACTGAACTCCAGCACCTTCAAGGCCGGTATGAGCGCCTGTATCTGTATCCTGGGTGTGGCTTGGCTGGGCGATACCTTCGTTTCCGCCAACATCGATTGGATCAAAGAGACTGCTGGTACCGTTATCCAGAACCACCCGTGGTTGCTGGCGGTGATCTTCTTCTTTGCCTCCGCGCTGCTGTACTCTCAGGCTGCTACCGCTAAGGCGTTGATGCCGATGGCTCTGGCACTGAACGTCTCTCCGCTGACCGCCGTTGCCTCTTTCGCCGCCGTATCCGGCCTGTTCATCCTGCCGACCTACCCGACTCTGGTCGCTGCCGTGCAGATGGATGACACCGGTACCACTCGCATCGGTAAACTGGTCTTCAACCACCCGTTCTTTATCCCGGGCACCCTGGGTGTTGCCCTGTCAGTCTGCTTCGGCTTCCTGCTGGGCAGCGTGATGCTGTAATTACTCGCTACATCACGTTAACGGGGCGCGCTGCGCCCCGTTGTCATTTTAGCCCCTGACAAGCCCGCCCCCCTCACGGTATAGTGTCGAAATCGTCACCAACACCGGCAATGCCACGAGGTTCGTTATGTCCCAGACCGTAACTCCCCTTACCGCCTCGGCGGTGGTTCCCGCTGAGCATAGCGATGCTATCGTGCTACTCAGCACCGCGCCGGATGAAGCCTGCGCTCAGGAGTTAGCCGCTAATCTCCTTGGGGAGAAGTTAGCTGCCTGTGTCACTATCCTGCCCGGCGCCACCTCGATGTACCACTGGGAGGGAAAGCTCGAACAGGAGTACGAGGTACAGATGATCATCAAGAGCGAACGGCGTCACCAGCAAGCCTTGCTCGCCTTTCTGAAACACCATCACCCCTACCAAACGCCGGAGCTGCTGGTCATCCCGGTATTGGCGGGAGACCAAGACTATCTATTATGGCTCAACGCATCCTTGCGCTGATCGCGCTGTTTATCACGACCCTACTGCCTGCCCAAGCATCTCTATTTGGCGGGCAACCGCGCTTTGTTCCGGTGGATCAAGCCTTCGCCTTTGATTTTCAACAACAGGGCGCGCGCCTGACCCTGCATTGGCAGATTCAGCCCGGCTATTACCTCTACCGTCAACAGATCCACATTACGCCCCATCAGGCCCAACTGGGTGCCTGGCAATTACCCGCCGGTACCCCGCATCACGACGAGTTTCAGGGGGAGACCGCCATCTTCCGCGATCGCCTCGATCTCACCGTGCCGCTGCTGAGCGCCACATCCGGTGCCGAGATCAGCGTCACTTACCAAGGGTGCGCCGCCGCTGGCTTCTGTTACCCACCAGAGACACGGCGCATCCCACTCAGCGCGATAAACGCCACTCCCGCCTCCGCGGCGTCGGATACGGCAGCCGCCACCACGGGTCAGGAGGCGGCGGCGACCCCGAGTGTACCGACATTACCTTTCCCGGCGCTGTGGGCGCTGCTGATCGGCATCGGCATCGCCTTCACCCCCTGTGTATTACCGATGTACCCGCTAATCTCGGCGCTGATCCTCGGGCAGAAACAGCGTCACAGTTGGGGACACACCGCCCTGCTGGCACTGGTGTATGTGCAGGGTATGGCCATCACCTATACCCTACTCGGGATGATCGTCGCAGCGGCGGGGCTCCAGTTCCAAGCCGCCTTCCAGCACCCCTATGTACTGGTTGGCTTGTCACTCCTGTTCATTGTGCTGGCCCTCTCGATGTTCGGTGCCTTCACCCTGCAACTGCCTTCGGCCATACAGACACGCCTGACGCTCTGGAGTAACCGCCAACGCGCCGGCTCGCTGTTCGGTGTCTTCGTCATGGGCGCCTTAGCTGGCCTAATCTGCTCTCCCTGCACCACCGCACCGCTCAGCGCTATCCTGCTGTACATCGCTCAGAGCGGTAACCTCTGGGTCGGCGGAGGCACACTCTATCTGTATGCCTTGGGCATGGGGATCCCGCTCATCGCGCTTACCCTGTTTGGCAACCGTCTACTGCCGCGTAGCGGACCATGGATGCAACATGTCAAAGAGGGATTTGGCTTCGTCATCTTGGCCTTGCCCGTCTTCCTGCTGGAGCGCGTGTTGGGCGATGCCTGGGGAGTTCGGCTATGGAGCTTGCTCGGCGTCGCCTTCTTGCTGTGGGGCTTCACCCTGACGTTACACAGTCAGCGACGAGGGACTCGCCTAGGACAAATCCTCCTGCTTGGCGCCGCCCTGATCGCAGCCCGGCCCTTACAAGAGTGGGCCTTCACCACCCCGCAACAGAATGTGGACGCGGCCTCGCCAGCCTTGACATTTCAAGCCATCGATAGCCCGGAACAGCTGGCGACCGCCCTGGCTCACGCCAAGGCGAAGGGACAACCGGTAATGCTGGACTTCTATGCTGACTGGTGTAGCGCGTGTAAGGAGTTCGAAAAGTACACTTTCAGCGATGATGCGGTACGTAAGCAACTCGCCGGTACCCTATTATTGCAGGCGAATGTGACCGCTAACACGGCGCAGCATAATGCGCTGTTACAACAGCTCAATGTGTTAGGGCTGCCCTCGATCCTATTTTTTGCCGCCGATGGACAACCGCTGGATCAGGCTCGCGTGACCGGCTTTATGGACGCCGCACGCTTCCTCAGCCACTTGCAGCAATTGCCGCACGCACAGTCAGACTCAGACGCGGCGCAATAATGGAGGTGATGATGCAACGGGAAATGATCTTGACGCAGGTGCTACACCGCTTGGAGCAGCGGGGGCTGGCAGACGCCAAGTTAGCGAATCTGATCGATCAGGCGACGCTCTCCCGAGAGCAGGCCCGGCGTTACTGGCCCGATGATGAGGCGCTGCTGTACGACTGCCTGCGTTTTCACGGCCAGCAGATCGATGCCTGGCGGCGACAGATCGCCTTGGATGAACAGCTTAGCAATGATGACAAGATCCTGGCACGTTATCCCGTGCTGGCGGAGCATGCCGAACAGGGCCGTTTCCCTGGCTGCCTATTTATCGCCGCCTGTATCCATTATCCACACCGTGATCATCCTATCCATCAACTGGCCACCTGGCAAAAACAGGCCTCGTTCGACTTTACCCTGCAGCTATTACGGGAGAATGATATCGACGATGCCACCTTGGTCGCCCAGCAAATCGAATTGGTGCAGGAGGGTTGCCTGAGCCGACTGCTGCTCAGCCGCCAACGACAGGATATCGACATCGCCCGCCAGCTAGCGCAGGACATCCTACACATCGCCCACTGCCGCCGGCACGATGCGCTCGGTTAACGACGCATAAAAAAGCCACCTCCCAGGGGAGGTGGCCTACACAACACGCGATTGAGGTACGATGAGGATCAGTTAGCGTTCACCAGCGTAACGCTATCGGTCACAATCCCCTCTTCGGCGCCCTTCAGCGCCAAGTTAGCCTCATAGTATTTACCCGCCTTCAGCAGCGCTTGTGCATGAGTAACGGCCTGACGAGTCTGTTTCAACGGCATCAGATACTGGGTCTCGGTAATGCCGACCCCGGCTAGACGTAGCGCTTCCAACGCCCCTTTACGATCCCCCTTACTCAGCTTCTCGTTAGCCTTCGCGATCGCTTTCTGTTTCTCCGGCGTCGCCACGAAGTCTTCAGACAACGCGATGGAGGCATTGATAATCACATAATTATCACCGGCTAACGGCGCCTTCTTATCACTCTTAATAAAGGATTTCCAATCGGTGCTGTCATCGGCCAATAGACCCGCAGCTTGATTGGTCAGCTTGGTCGCAACATCCGGGTAACCACGGAACAACGCCACACGTGCATACTGCATGTCACGCATCGCCGTGAAGCCCTGTTGTGCCACTTTCGCCACATCCTGCACCTGCTGGGCGGACAGACCTGCTGCCGCCGAGGTAGCGCTCGCCGGTGCGGCGGGTGCGGCATCGGCCGCCCAGGTAAAGGTTGAAAACATCGCCAGAGAAAGTGCTGTTGCTGTCAAAATACGTTTCATAATCTTGGCCCGTTTATCCCATACTGGTTAAATCGTTCGTTACAGCGGAGGATGTCCAACGCTTTCCTCCCGCTGACCCATTTAGTTATAGGCCCCAGAGGGATCATGTCAATTCCACTGCCAACGGCAGCGCTAAACGGCAAAAAAACGCCACACTCTCCGTTTTGTTGGGCTGACAAGGTCGCGGTGAAATTTAATCTTCATTACATTGACTGCTAACCCATTATTTTTAAATTGGTTATTTATTTCTAGATTTAACGAGATACCATTCTCAGCCATCTCTAGCCTCCGGCATGGCGCACATCATCCTGCCCAAGGTTAATAACCGCGCGACGGCACACATGTCCTAATCTCAGTACCTAACACCATCCCGTCACCGCCATCAACCCGCTCCGGCCATGCTCAGGACGCGCCGCTGGTGCTTTTCTCTCCACCCGAACCGCATGGTCGATAAAATCGTTGACGCGCCGGACGCAATACGGTTTAATGCGCCTCGTTGCCCGGATAGCTCAGTCGGTAGAGCAGGGGATTGAAAATCCCCGTGTCCTTGGTTCGATTCCGAGTCCGGGCACCACTTATTCAGAAAACCCTGCCTTATGGCGGGGCTTTTGCTTTTATACGTTAAGCTACTCTTTCTCTTCTCTGCTCGATAAGCCCCATGCCGCTTATCATTTCAGCGTGCCGTCCCACTCTTATGCATCGTCATCGCGTGTAGATTGATGGGATCAATTATCGTCAACTTCTCCCCCCGTTCTCGTGATCCAGCCTCAGCCCGATACCTATCCAGCGCCGGCGTTACATAGCGTATTCACCGACCAACGATGCACGAAATTGATGGGGGCGACCGAGGTATTATGTGAAATAGCCTGAATCGACTAGAAAATGGATATAAGGAGAGAGTGACCGTAATAAACACACGCGGTCCGTTCGCTCCCCTGCCGGTAATATCCTGACGAAGATAGCCAGACTCTATTTGTAGATTATTTTGCTGTTGTAAATGCTACGACGCATAACGTAACAGAACGCGTCCATAGGCGGTATAGCGATTGCGATTACGCCGTAGCTCGCCAAATACTATGACTACACTCACTATAGAGTTTATCCGCTACAGGACAGGATCATGACAAGCGTTATTGAATATGTGCTCTCCCGGTTATACGACTTAGGCATTCGAGATATTTTTGGCGTCCCCGGCGACTATGCCTTCCCGATTGAGGATGCCGTCTGTGCCGATCCCCGCCTGCGTTGGATCGGTAACTGCAACGAATTGAACGCCGCCTATGCGGCGGATGGCTATGCCCGCCTCCATGGTCTGGCAGCCCTGAGTACAACCTTTGGCGTGGGGGAGCTCAGCGCCCTCAATGGCATCGCGGGGGCCTACGCCGAATCACTCCCCCTGTTTCACTTGGTCGGTATGCCAGCCAGCGGGGTACAGGCCGCCGGTAAATTAGTACACCATACGCTCGGCGACGGAAACTTTACCCATTTCGCACAAGCCAGCGCGGCAGTCGTCTGTGCCCACACCATCCTGACGCCGGAGAACTGCGTCGCAGAGATGCAGCGCCTGATCGACGCGGCACTCCGCTACCGCAAACCCGTCTACATCGGGATCCCTAGCGACTATGCCGTTATGCCGTTTAGCGCCACCGCCACGCCTAGCACGCCGCTCCGTAGCGACCCTCAGACACTGGCCGAGGTGAGTGCCCAGATCGTCGAGCGCCTCCAGCAAAGTCAGCAGGCTTGCGCATTACCCGGGATCTACCTCACCCGCCATCAGGTACGCCAAGAGGCTCAGGCGCTGATCGAGGCAGCGGATCTCTGCTTCGCGACGATGGTCATGGACAAGAGCGTGCTGGATGAGTCACATCCCAACTATATTGGCATGTATAACGGCCACTTACTCAACCCTGAAGTACGCGACTTTGTAGAGCGTTGCGACTGTGTCTTACTGATGGGCACCTTGCTGTCCGACTTCAACACCGGGGGCTTCACCGCTCGCCTCGATCCATCGCATTGCATCACGCTCTTACCGGAGTCGGTACGCATCGGGACAACCGAGTACAGCCAGGTCCTGCTGAAAGATGTACTCAATGCCGTCGCCCAACAGATCAGTCCATTGCCCCGCCCAGCCAACGCACCGCGCCCCCAGCCACTGGCGCCCGTCAACGCCAGCGGCGCGATTACTGCGCCCTATCTCTATGCCCGCTGGCAACAAATGCTCCGCCCCGATGACATCCTGGTAGCGGAGACGGGAACCGTCTCCATGGGGCTTAGCTTTGCGCTGCTCCCACGTGGGGCGAGCTTCCATAACCAGACGCTATGGGGTGCCATCGGTTGGGCAACGCCGGCGGCCCTCGGCACCGCCATCGCCGCACCGACGCAGCGCACTATTCTGATCAGCGGCGAAGGTTCGCATCAGTTGACGGTACAAGAGATCAGCCAGTTCGCCCGCCACGGCTTGAAGCCACTCATCTTCATTTTGAACAACGACGGCTATCTGATCGAGCGCTTGCTATGCCAGGATGGTGAGGCCAGTTACAACGATCTGGCACAGTGGCAGTACGCCCAGCTGCCCCCGGCGCTGGGGTGCCAAGGATGGTTCTGCGCGCGGGTTTCGACCTGTGAGGCGTTGGATGAGGCGATCCGCCATGCCGAACACTGTGATAGCGCAGCCTATATCGAGGTGATCACCGGAGAGTACGTTGCCTCCCCGTTGGCCGAGAAGATGCACCAAGCCATGGCATCGCTGTACCACGCGGATTAAATGCCGTGTCAACGATCGCCACGCGACGATGCCGTGATCGAGCGTATCGCCGCTAACGAGGCGATCCCCCCAGACGAAATAGGCCGACGTCTCCGCCGGCCTAACGTTCCTGCGCCGTTACAGCGCCTGCCCGATCAATAGCAGCATAGCGGCCAATGCCGTACCGCCGAGTAGGAGTAAGGAAAAAATTACCCATCCTAACTTGAGTCGAGGCCGTCTCGTCGTCGAGGCGACGTCCCACACTTTTGCCTGTAACATCACGGCTCCCTTTCCTGTTATCTACCTATCGCTCACCGTCATTCCTTGACGACGCCACTCCGTGATAGGCAGTAATGATGTCTGATTCAATACTATTGGGCGTTAAGAATATGCCTGATTATGTCGAATTACTGCCATCTAGCTCTGATATTTCGCTTAACCATGCCTCCAACACGGCTAAACCGTGATGTACCGCCGGATCGGGCCGCGCCGCCGTCAATGGATCCCGCTCCAGCGCCAGACAGGCCTCGGCGGCGCGACACATTCCCAGGCTGGCGCAACTCCCCTTCAGACGATGGGCCAGACGGGCGACGAGCGCCTCATCCTCGCGCTCACGCGCAGCGATAATCTGCGCCAGCAAAGGTAGCGAGTGTTCACGAAACAGCCGCTGCCACTCGCCTAGACGCGCTCGGCCAAACGTCGCCAGATCCTGATCCAACTGCGCCAGGTCCAGCTCCGGCACACCGGACTGGTCAGACTCACGCATCGCGTCATCCGGCGCCGCCGTATCATCCCCCGCTAAGTAGTGCGCCAACAGACGACATAACTCGGCGCATGGCACCGGTTTCTGGATCAGGCCACAGAACAGCGGCAGGATCCGCCGCCGCTGGGCCTCATCCAACACATGAGCACTAAACCCGATGCGCTTTAACTGAGGATAGAGAGCCACCATCTGTTGCGCCAGGGTCGGACCATCACTATCGGGTAGATCGAAGTCCACCAACGCCGCATCGAAGCGGGCATCTTGTGCCAAGATCGCCAATGCCTCGCCCGCGCTGGCGGCAACTTCGACCTGAATATCGACGCTCTGTAACATCTCGGCACTAATGCGTTGACTCAGCGGATTATCCTCAATCAGTAATATGCGTCGCCCACTCAACGACCACGAACGCGCCTCATCGCTCTGCGGCGGGTGGCTCGCTTGACGCAGAGGTAAAGTGAGACAGAAGCGACTCCCCTCACCGGGGAGACTACTCACCGTCAAGCTGCCCGCCATCGCCTGAGCCAAACCACGGCAGATCGCCAGACCCAGGCCGGTACCACCACGCCGGGCGCTCAGTTGAACAAAGGGTTGGAAGATGGCCGCCTGCTGTGCCGGATCGATGCCACAGCCGCTATCCTGTACCGCGATCCACCACTGTGTCTGGTCACAGCCACTCTGCAGTACGATCACCCCTCGCTCAGTAAAACGCAGGGCATTATTCAGTAGGTTCATGACGATCTGGCGAATACGGCGTGGATCACCCTGCAACCATGCCGGTAACGCAGCAGCGTAGTCATGTTCCAGGCGTAATGGCCGCTGTTGTAGCCGTCCTTCCGCTAAGCGCAGCACACTATCCAGCAACTGGCGTGGTGCAAAAGGCTCATCATTCAACGCCACACTGTGACTACCCGCCTCGATCGCCGAATAATCCAGGACATCGTTCAACACCGCCAACAGCGACTCACCCGAGTCATTGATCGCCTGTACATAATCCCGGCAGCGCGGGGAGAGAGGCTGCCCGGCCAGCAATTGGGCAGTGCCGAGAATGCCATGCAGCGGCGTGCGGATCTCATGGCTCATCGCCGCCAGAAACGCCGACTTGGCATTATCGGCCTTCTCCGCGGCAGCTCGTGCCTGGCGGTGCTCAACCACCAGCGCCTGCAACTCGGCGGTTCGCCTCTGAACCTGATCGGCCAGATGCTGACGCTGATGACGTAACGCCTGCACACTGGTACGAAACGCCTCCATCAAGCGCCCGATGGTATCCAGCTCACGCACACCGGTACGATTGGGGAAAGGGGAGTCGACGTCTCCGTCTAACAGACGCTGCAAGGCCGCCGTCTGGCGCGCCAATGGGCGCGAGACCGACCGATAGACGACACGCCACAGAATCAGGCACAGCGTCAACAACGCCGCCCCCCCCAGCAACGTCAACCAGGTCAACCCCAGACGACGAGCCTGTTGGAGTTGGGCCAACGCGTCGGCGTTGCGCTGTTCGATGTCACTCACCTGGCGGCCAATCTCCGCGCTGAAATGAGTAAACAGATCCAGATTGTTCTGCGACAAGGCCTGGAGTCGGGCCTGGATATCATTCTCTTGACGATATAACCCAACCAAGGTGGGATAATCCGCAACCTGGGTCAACGCCTGCGCGATCTGTGCCCGAATACGCGGATCCTCGACGCGCTGCTGGCGGCGTTGCAAGATCCGCAGCGCCTGCGCCAGACGATCCTCCTGCGCCGTCAAGGCCAAGCGGCCACTCTCCCCCTCTAGCACCATAATCATCTGCTGCACCCGCAGCGCGCTCAGGCGTAACTCGCTCATCTGGTTAAGATATTCCAGATCGATGTCGATCAACCGGTCCAGGGCTCGCTCCGCCGCCGCTTGGCGATGCTGCTCGATCAAGTCGTAAATACCGGCCTGGGTCGCTCCCGCCGCCGTGGCGGCGTTACTCGCCTGCCCCTTGGCCAAGTCGGCGATCTGCCCGGCGGCGGCGGCGATCTGAGCACTGAGCTGACGCTGACGCGCCCGTAATTGCAGACGCTGCCCAACTAACTCCCCCTGCTCGCCCAACGACTGCGTGATCGCCATCTCCTGCTGGGCGATGGCACTGGTGTCGAATCCCTGCGCGCGCAACTGATCCAACAGCCCGCTAATCTTCAGGCTCTGCGCCGTGAGCATCCGCCCTTGCGCCAACCACTCACTCTCGCTATCCGCATTACCTAGATTCTGCGCGGAGAACAGTTCATAGGCACCAGCCTCGCTCAGTTGGCGCGCCATGTTCATGGTCGGTAATAGCGCCTGGGTGTTCGCCCGTTCGACCTGGCCAACATAACGCAGGCTGAACCAGCCGACCAGCCCGCTGCCCAGCGTCAGCGCCGCCATTAACGCAAAGGCCAGCCATAGCCGGCGGGTAAGAGAAGGATTGCCCATCGCGCTTCCACATCGTAAAAACATTGAGTTCATCACCGAGATGGCTCTAGCATAAAGGCTTACCCAGCATGAGGCCATTATGTCCCTACGGCGATCCCTGATCCTCGCACTACTCTGCCTGCCCCTCGCCAACGCGCAGGCAGAGGACACCCTACGCCACTGGCGCAACGAGCGTCAGGCCGATACGACCCGACTATCGGCGCTACCCGCCACGCCTGCGCCGACAGCACGCAAACTCTGCGCGCTCTACCCGAGCCTGAAGGATGCCTATTGGTTATCGATCAACGACGGCATGGCGCGTGCGGCGGCACGGCTCGGCATCACCCTGAAGGTGTTCGAAGCCAGCGGCTACCGCCAGCTCGCGGCGCAGCGTGAGCAGATCGCGTTATGCCGTGAATGGGGAGCCGATGCCATCCTACTGGGCAGCAGCGTCGACCGATTCCCCGATTTGGCCGCCCTCGCGGGAGGCACACCGCTGATCGAGGTGGTCAATGCCTTACACGATCCCGCCATTCGTACCCGAGTCGGCGTACCCTGGTTCCAGATGGGCTATCAACCGGGACGCTATCTCGTGCAGCAACTGGGGCAGCGCCCACTGAAAGTGCTGCTGATGCCCGGCCCCCGCGATGCCGGTGGCAGCCGTGAGATGAGCGCCGGTTTTCGTGCCGCCCTCGCGGGCAGCCGACTGGAGATTGTGGACGTCGCCTATGGTGACAATGATATCGAGATACAACGCAACCTACTGCAAGACATGCTGGAGCGCCACCCCGACATCAATGTGGTCGCCGGCACCGCCATCGCCGCCGAAGTGGCGATGGGAGAGGGGCGCAATCGCGCGACCCCGCTGACCATCGTCTCGTTCTATCTGTCGCACCAGGTCTATCGCGGCTTGAAGCGGGGCCGTATCCTGGCCGCCGCCAGCGACCAGATGGTATGGCAAGGTGAGCTGGCCGTCGAACAGGCGCTGCGTGTCTTGCGAGGGCAAACGGTGCCAGAGAACATCAGCCCACCGATTCTTCTGCTCACCCAACATAACGTCAGTCGTCAGCTCGTGCGCCGCTCCCTCTCGCCGCTAGGCTTCCGACCGGTCTATCTATACCAGCCCTCACCCCAGCCGGCCAGTTGATGGCGACGCGCTAGCTCACCTCAGCCGCGAGAAAGTAACCCTCGCCATGCTGTGTCACGAATAGTTCGGGGCTGAGTTTGGCGCGCAGTCGGCGGATCAACACATCCACCGTGCGGAGATCGGGATTGTCGACGCGATGCGACGAGAGAGTGCGCAGCAGGCGCTCGCGGCTTAAGATCGTGCCGGGATTGGTGACGAAAGCCAGCAGCATCTCGTACTCCGCGCGCGTCAGGCGGATCGGCTCGCCATCGCGCTCCAGCGTATGACGCGATACATTCAGGCAATAGTCGGCAAACAGGTAGCAATTATCCGCCGCCGGTTGCGCCTGGCGCGCCAGATCGATACGCCACAGTAGGTTCTTCACCCGCACCACCAACTCACGCAATTCCAGCGGCTTAGTGACGTAGTCGTCCGCCCCCATCTCCAGGCCGACAATACGATCGATCTGATCACAACGCCCAGTCACCAGGATGATGCCTACCGTCGAGCGTTCGCGCAGCGCGCGCGTCAGCATCAGGCCATTCTCATCGGGCAGGTTAATATCCAGCAGGATCACATCCACTGGCTGCAGCAGCATCAACTCGCGTAACCCCGCGCCACTGGCGGTCACCGAAACCTGATACCCCTCCTGGACGAAGTAATCGCGCAAACGCGCCTGGGTCACCGGTTCATCTTCAACAATCACAATGTGGTGTGTCATCGCCACGGCTCATCGTCTTCTGTTCATATCTGTTCATATTCTGACGTATCGCGTTCATGCTGACCAGTGACCCTGTTCATATTTAATCAATAAGATCGCGCATGACCCTCTCTTCCTCATCATGACAGGATATTGCGATGAAAAAACTTTGGAACAGGCTGAACCGCCCCAGTACGCGCTGGTCGGTACTCGCGTTGCTGGTACTGGGCATCGTCATCGGCCTGGCGTTGATCATCCTGCCGCACGTCGGCATCAAGATGACCAGCACGACCGAATTCTGCGTCAGCTGCCATAGCATGCAGCCGGTCTATCAGGAATATAAGCAGTCAGTCCACTTCAAGAACGCCTCCGGCGTACGGGCAGAATGCCACGACTGCCACATTCCCCCCGACATCCCCGGGATGGTGAAGCGTAAGCTAGAAGCCAGCAACGATATCTACCAAACCTTTATCGCCCATTCGATCGATACGCCGGAGAAGTTTGAGGCCAAGCGGGCCGAGCTGGCGGAGCGCGAATGGAAGCGCATGAAAGAGAACAATTCGGCGACCTGCCGCTCCTGTCATAACTATGACGCGATGGATCACGCCAAACAGCACCCGGAAGCCGCCAAGCAGATGACCATCGCCGCCAAGGATAACCAGTCCTGCATCGATTGCCACAAGGGCATCGCCCACCAGCTGCCGGATATGAGCAGTGGCTTCCGTAAACAGTTCGCCGAGCTGCGCCAGAATGCCAGCGATGAAGGCAACACCCTGTACACCCTGGACATGAAGCCGATCTATGCCGCCAAAGGCGACAAAGAGCCGGCCGGCTCTCTGCTGCCCGCCTCCGAAGTCACCGTACTGAAGCGTGACGGCGATTGGCTCCAGGTGCAGATCGAGGGTTGGACCGAAACCAACGGCCGCCAACGTGTTCTGTCGCTACTGCCGGGCAAGCGCATCTTCGTCTCCTCCATCCGCGACCAGGTACAACAACACGCCAAGACGCTGGAGAAAACCACTGTCGCCGCCACCGGCGTGGAGTGGAGCAAGCTACAGACCACCGCCTGGGTACAGAAGGGCGACCTGGTCAATAACATCAAGCCGATCTGGGCCTATGCCGACGCGCTGTACAACGGCACCTGTAACCAATGCCATGGCGCACCGGATAAGTCGCACTTCGACGCCAACGGCTGGATCGGGACCCTCAACGGCATGATCGGCTTCACCAGCCTGGATAAACGTGAAGAACGCACCCTGCTCAAATATCTGCAAATGAACGCCTCAGATACCGGCGGCGCCGCTCAGAAACACTAAGGGAGAGACTCGATGAACAAGAATGAAAGTGTCAGCGTATCGCGCCGCCGTTTTCTGTCGCAGCTGGGCGGCCTGACTGCCCTCGGCCTGTTAGGCCCCTCCCTGCTGGTTGCCCGCGACGCGCGGGCAACCACGGCGACCGCCGCCTCCGGCACCCAGGAGGGGATCCTAACCGGCTCCCACTGGGGCGCCATCCGCGCCACGGTGGTGGATGGACGCTTCGTCGCCGCCAAGCCGTTCGAGCTGGATAAGTACCCCTCCAAGATGATCGCGGGACTGCCAGACCACGTGCATAACACCGCCCGTATTCGCTACCCGATGGTACGCATAGACTGGATGCGTAAACGCCATAACAGCGATACCCGCCAGCGCGGCGATAACCGCTTCGTACGCGTCAGCTGGGATGAGGCGCTGGATCTGTTCTACCAAGAGTTGGAGCGTATCCAGACCACTTATGGCCCCAGCGCCCTGCTGAGCGGCAGTGGCTGGCAATCCACCGGCATGTTCCATAACGCCGCCGGGATGATGGGCCGCGCGCTGGCGCTGCACGGCAACTACGTCGGCACCGGCGGCGATTATTCCACCGGGGCAGCGCAGGTGATCCTGCCGCGCGTCGTCGGCTCGATGGAGGTTTACGAACAGCAAACCTCCTGGCCGTTGGTGCTGGAGAATAGCCAGACCATCGTGTTGTGGGGCTCGGATCTGGTGAAAAACCAACAGGCCAACTGGTGGTGCCCGGATCACGACGTCTATCAATACTATGCCCAGTTGAAAGAGAAGGTCGCCAGCGGCGCCATCCGCGTGATCAGCATCGATACGGTGATCTCTTCGACCCACGACTATCTGGGACGCGACAAGGTGCAACACCTCGCCGTCAACCCACAGACCGACGTACCGTTGCAGTTGGCGCTGGCCCATACCCTCTATAGCGAGAAACTGTACGACGCCCACTTCCTCGACAACTATACCGTCGGCTTCGACCAGTTCCTGCCCTACTTGCTGGGGACGCAGGATGGCCAGCCGAAGGATGCCGAATGGGCGGCCAAGCTGACCGGGATCGATGCCGAAACCATCCGTGCTCTGGCACGCCAGATGGCCGCTGGCCGGACTCAGATTATCGCGGGCTGGTGCGTCCAACGCATGCAGCACGGCGAGCAATGGGCCTGGATGATCGTGGTATTGGCCGCCATGCTGGGCCAGATCGGCCTGCCTGGTGGTGGCTTCGGCTTCGGTTGGCACTATAACGGCGCCGGTACCCCGAGCCGCAAAGGGGTCATCCTCAGTGGCTTCTCGGGCGCCACCAACACGCCGCCGCTGCACAATAACAGCGACTACCGTGGCTACAGCAGCACCATTCCTATCGCGCGCTTTATCGACGCGATGCTGGAGCCAGGCAAGAGCATCGACTGGAACGGCAAGCAGGTCAAACTACCGCCGTTGAAGATGTGTGTGTTTGCCGGCACCAACCCGTTCCATCGTCATCAGCAGATCAACCGGATGATCGCCGGTTGGCAGACGCTGGAAACGGTGGTAGCCATTGATAACCAATGGACCTCCACCTGCCGCTTCGCCGACATCGTATTACCCGCGACGACCCAGTTCGAACGTAACGACCTGGATCAGTACGGCAACCACTCTAACCGCGGCATCCTGGCGATGAAGCAGCTGGTTCCGCCACAGTTCGAAGCGCGCAATGACTTCGACATCTTCCGCGATCTCTGCCGGCGCTTTAACCGTGAGCAAGCCTTCAGCGAAGGACTGGATGAGATGGGCTGGATCAAGCGCATCTATCAGGAAGGGGCGCAACAGGGGAAAGGGCGCGGTATTCACCTACCGGCATTCGACACCTTCTGGAACGAGAGCGGCTACGTGGAGTTCGGCGATCCGCAGATGTTCGTACGCCATCAGGCATTCCGCGAAGATCCGGATCTGGAGCCGCTCGGCACCCCGAGTGGGCTGATCGAGATCTACTCCAAAAGTATCGCCGACATGCACTACCGTGACTGTCAGGGCCATCCGATGTGGTTCGAAAAAGTGGAACGCTCCCACGGCGGCCCCGGATCGGCACGTTTCCCGTTACACCTGCAATCGGTACACCCCGACTTCCGCCTACACTCCCAGTTGTGCGAGTCGGAAACGCTGCGGGCGCACTACAGCGTGGCGGGACGCGAACCGGTATTCATCAGCCCACAGGACGCCCAGGCGCGTGGGATCCGTAACGGCGATGTCGTGCGGGTATTCAACGATCGTGGGCAAGTTCTGGCCGGCGCCGTGGTCTCCGACCGCTATGTCCCAGGCGTGATCCGCATCCACGAAGGCGCCTGGTACGATCCGGATCGCGGCGGCGTGGCCGGGGCATTGTGTAAGTATGGCAATCCCAACGTGCTGACGCTGGATATCGGTTCATCGCGCCTGGCGCAAGCCACCAGCGCCCATACCGCTATCGTCGAAATCGAGAAGTACCGAGGCCCGCTGGAGCCGGTCAGCGCCTTTAATGGCCCGCAGGAGATGGTCGCGCAATGCCACTATGTACCGATGCAGGCGGAGGCTCAGGCATGAATAGCGTCGGCCCGCTGACGGCTCAGCACTACGCCTGTTTATACGCCTGGCTGGCTGGGCTGTTCGCCCGTGAACAGGATGAGGCGCAGCTGGCGCGCCTCCAATCGTCCGAGATCCACGACTGGCTCGACATGTTGGCGCAACAGCCGACACTCGCGCCAGCGGTGAGCGCACTGGAGCAGGCACTAAACGCGTTGGCCACTCGCCCCGATGCCCGCCTCGAACTGGCGGCGGACTTCGCCGGGTTGTTTCTCCTCTCGCAGAAGCGGGCGGCGTTACCCTACGCCTCCTGCTATCAAGGTGAGACGGCGCGTTTCTGCCAGTCGGCTTGTGACGAAATGCATAACCTGTTGAGCCAAGCGGGAATGCAGCTCAGCGCCGACTTCCCCGAGCCCGAGGATCACCTGGCCATCTTCCTGGAGCTGCTCAGTCATCTGCATTTCGCTAGCCTTGAGTCGATGGCGACGTCATCAGATAACGGTGAATCGTTGCGGCGGCGCACGCTAACGCTGCTGCTCGCTTGGTTGCCTAAGTTCGATGAGCTGTGTCGCCAACACGATCCCTTTGGCTTCTATGCCGCGCTCAGCCAATTGCTGTTGGCGCTGGTACGGCTCGATGCCGCCGAGGTGAACGTAGGCGAGGAGAGAAACGAGTAAGCCACACCGGTGATACCATTATAAAAATAATCAGAAAAACCATTTCGGGCAGACGACTCTGCCCGTTTTTTTTATTCACACCGCATCGCCACGCTAAAGATAACCCCCTTCCTGCCGACGCTCTCAGGGTGAACTCAGCGCTAGCGGCGTCCACGCCCCACGATGCCATCCTCCCCTAGCGTAATGCTAAGGGAGGATGTTCTTCCTTTAGTCGAGACGACAGTGGCTATCGGGGCAGACGCGCGCCAGGTGGGTATGATCGTTGATCATATCGCGCAGGTTAGACTCTACCGTATGGGCCATGGCGTTTAACGGCAGATCATTGGCCTCGATGCCGAACGGGTCCTCCAGCTCTTCAGCCAGGGCATCCAGGGCGATGAAGGTGTAGGAGATAAATACCGAGACCAACGGCGTCATATAGTGCAGATCGGTAACCAGTGCGAAAGGCAGCAGGGCACAGAAGACATAGACGGTACGATGGACAATCAGGCTATAGGCGAAGGGGATCGGCGTATTCGAGATACGTTCACAGCCCCCCAAAATCACCGACAGCTGGTTGAGGTTGGTATCGATGGTCTGGAAGTCGATATCACTCAAATAACCGCGCCGACGCTGCTCGCCCAGCCACTGCCCCATCAATTGCAACAGCCGGTTGCAGGGGGAGTAGCTCGCCAGGACCGCCGCCTTATCTTGCGCGGGTAGCAACCGGGTCAGCTCCATCGCCATCGGTTCGTGGCGGAGATGGTGCTTCAACGCATAGGTAAAGGCGGTCAGCAACATGGCAAAGCGGCGGTGCTCTCCCCCGGGATGCGGCATCAGGCTGATAGCCTGACGCATCAACGAGCGGGTGGTGATCAGCAACGATCCCCACAATACCCGCGCCTCAATGAAGCGGGCGTAACTGGCGTTGTTGCGAAAGCCGAGGAAGATGGCGATCGCCACCCCCAGCAGGCTGAAGGGCCCCAAGGTCAGATTGACATTGAAATCCTCATGCCAGTGGTAGCACAACACCGCCAGACAAGAGACCATGAAATTAAGACTGAGTCGGAAAAGAATATTCGGCAACACCGAACCGTGCCAGACGAACAAGCGCCGGAACCAGTGTTGCGGGGGTCTAACGATCATACTGAATTACTCGGAAAAACGACACCGCGCACATGACGGGGGAACATCCCTACGGTCGTCGTCCCTGCGCGGTACGGGGCGGCGGCGCGCCAGTGTACGCCTGTGATCGTCACGGCAGCAACCGTTAGCCACGTCTCGCCTCCCCGCTCGGGTAAAAAAGCGTCATCTGCCGGTAAAATAGGAGAAAAGCGGCGTTTTATCGGCCATCTCCCGCTGGAAAGTACACGTTCCAGTCACCCGCGCCTCGGCGATCCTCCTGCGCAGAGCGCAACGCTCAGCTATCGTTACGAAGCCGGGCGTCACTAATCATGGCCATTTTTTGCAGCCGCCCCGATCATAGATTATTACTAGGTAGAGTCTCGCAGTGCGTCGGTGCTCACCGCCGCACTCCGGGGAACGGAAGTCGAGTCACCCTGCCGTCGTCGCTGGGACGATGCCGGGTCAATTATGCGGGGCGCCGCGGCCCTGTGCTTAGCAACGCCCGTTAGGCGGGTTAGGGAGTCACCATGATTTACTTCGATCGCAACCGTCTGTTGCAACTGGATCCACGCTTTCTCAAACAACAACGCATCGCCTTAGTGATCCTCTCGCTGCTGTTGCTGCTCGGCGGCATGTTCTGCCTGTTTCGTCCACTCTCCTCCGGTGATGCCCTCAGCGCCATGCTGGGTATCCTCATGATGTTGAGTGGTATCGGCCTGATCATCGGCATGATCGCCAACCGTACCAATAACTTCTGGCCGATGGTCGGCGGTGTCTTGATGGGTATCGCCTATTTGGTGATGGGCTTCATCTTTATCCGTAGCCCGCAGATCGGCCTATTCACCGTCGCCGTCCTGGTCGCTACCCTGTTTGCCCTGGGAGGGATCGCTCGCCTGGTGGCGGGCTTTAAACTCAAAGGCGTCAGCGGCGGTTGGCTACAGGTCGTCATCGGTCTGCTGGATCTGATTATCGCCTGGATGCTGATCAGCGCCGGACCGCAAGACTCCATCCTGCTGGTGACCATGATCGTCGGCATTGAGATGTTGTTCAGCTCCTTCAGTCTGTTCCAGGTCGCCCAGATGCTGAAGGCGCGTTAACGCGTGAAAAGCCTAACCACGGGGCGCCCTAGGGCGCCCCGTTTTATTGCACGTCTAGCTTAAGATTAGTAAGCCTGACGATAGAGTTGCTCGATATCCTGCAGCGTCACACTACGCGGATTACCGCCGGTGCACACGTCGGCCAGTGCCGCCGCGGCCAACTGCGCGATATCCTCCTCACGCACCCCGACCTCGCGCAATGCGGGGGGAATGCCCACCTCGCGATTCAGTGCCTCAACCGCATCGACCGCCGCCATCTGCGCCTGCTCCAGACTCAGGCCATCACAGGCAACGCCCAATGCCCGGGCGATATCGCGGAACTTCTCGCCACAGGCGGCGGCGTTATAGCGCATGACATGCGGCAGCAAGATCGCGTTAGCCACGCCATGCGGCGTGTTATAGAACGCCCCCAACGGATGCGCCATGCCATGTACCAGTCCCAGACCGACGTTAGAGAAGCCCATACCCGCCACATACTGTCCCAGGGCCATCGTCGCTCCGGCCTCGGCATCGCCACGCACCGAGTCGCGTAAGGCGCCGCCGATCAGCTCGATCGCCTTGAGATGCAAGGCATCGGTCAACGCCCAGGCCCCGCGGGTGAGATAGCCCTCGATGGCATGAGTCAGGGCATCGACCCCAGTCGCCGCCTTCAATGCGGGCGGCATACCGTCCATCATATCGGCATCAATAAACGCCGCCTGTGGAATATCATGAGGATCGACACAGACAAACTTACGCCGTTGCTCCTCATCGGTAATGACGTAGTTGATGGTCACCTCGGCGGCGGTGCCGGCGGTAGTCGGTATGGCCAGGATCGGCACGCTCGGACGCGTAGTCGGCGAGAGTCCTTCCAAGCTACGCACATCCTCAAAGGCGGGATTATTGCTGATGATGCCGATCGCCTTGCAGGTATCCTGCGGCGATCCGCCACCGATGGCGATCAGATAGTCGGCGCCACACTCACGAAACACCGTTAGCCCCTGCTGCACCACCCGGATGGTCGGGTTGGGCACCACGCCGTCGAACAGGGCATAAGGCAACCCGGCGCGATCCAGATGATCGGTAACGCGAGCGACAGCGCCGCAAGCGACCAGAGTACGATCGGTGACGATCAACGCCTTACGGTAGCCACGGCGTTGGATCTCTCCCGGTAACTCGGCGATGGCGCCACGGCCAAACCACGCGGTCTCATTCAGGATCATACGATGTGCCATGTTCTCCCCCTCACTCTTCGATGCGTAAGCCGTAAGTTTTAAATTTCTCCAAGACTATCGCGATCTCCTCATCGGACAGGACCGGTACCGGATCGGCGATCGCCAGGGTGGTGAGATACAACCGAGCCAGTACCTCGACCTCATGGGCCAGCCACAACGCCTTTTGCAGGTTTTCGCCACAGGCGATCAAACCATGATGCTGTAGCAGCGTCGCCTTGCGATACTTCAACGCCTCGGTGACATACTCCGACAGAGCCTGAGTACCAAAGGTGGCATAAGGGGCACAGGGGATGGTGTTTCCTCCGGCGGCGGCGATCATGTAGTGGATCGCCGGGATCGGACGGTTCAGGATCGAGACGGCGGTACAGTGAATGGCGTGGTTGTGTACCACCGCATCGGCGTCCGGACGTGCCTGATAGGCGGCCAAGTGGAAGCGCCATTCGCTGGAGGGCAGCTTGCCCTCTTCATGGTGTCCCGCGCCATCGACATAGACGATCTGCTCGCTACGCAGTTGCTCATAAGGAATACCGGTCGGGGTGATCAGCATGCCATCGCGGTAACGCACGCTGACGTTACCCGCCGTGCCCTGATTCAGCCCAAGACGCGTCATCTCCAGGCAGGTATCGATAATGGCACGCGCCAGTGTTTCTCTTTCCATGGTTAACCTCTCTCAGGGTGATGGCGAACACGTCTGCTGCCCATGCCTGCCCGCTCGATACGGGGGCTACAGCGACCGTCGCGCTAATTTCTCTCGATGTCTGCCACTCATATTTCTCCTGAATATCGTCGCAGGAAACCGCTAGGCATTATTTTGTGACCGCCTTCAAGACTATTTCCCTCTCGCAGCGAAATTCACGATAAATAAGCCATGAAAAAATGTCCGTTTCAGCGATTCACTGACTAAACGGGCAATCCCATTGATTTATTAACAATTGCCCGTTTTAAATAAAAAATGCCTATTCGGTCATCCCTCCTGTGTATTTAAATTAAATCTTGTCGCAAACGGTCATCTATTTAATAGCGAGAGGGTGACTCGCTTCACACTTCCCTAGCCACAAGAATTAAATGTGATTGGTTTCATATTTTCAGACCTTTTTTATTTTGAGAATAGCATTGCGTTACGGCAACAGGGCATGATGTGGGCGCATTTGTTAGCGGAGGGATGCCGCCTACCCATGAACGATGCAGATGGTCGAGGAGAATACGCTCCCCCACCAGAAGAGACGAGGGTAACATGAGTATATGTGATTTATTATCAGTGAGTTATAATGCTAACACATTGACATCGCCTACTTCGGCCACGCATGTGTTATGCCATAATTCGCCACTAATAAGCACACGTATTATTTCTCCATTCTCTAACCTTGGCACTTTCGCTCGGGATCACCAGAGAAATAATATTGTCTACTCTATCGCTCACTTTAATTTATTAAATATATTCCGAACGCTCAGGAGTCTATTTTGTATAAAATCCCTCTCTCTTCAAACTATGGTCATGTCTCGCCTCACTATTTCGCCAATTCACGGCGCCATAGATAAGCGTGGCTTAACCAATACCGTCCATCTGGAACCGGCGCGGCGCAACCATACCGATTACACCACAGCGGACGATTAACCTCATCGCCGCCTAATAATTAGAACGCCCTTATCCGATACAAATGTGGAGTGTTAGTCATGTCCGATATTACGACCAAGAGCACTAGCGCAACAAACATTGCCTCGGCGGCTAGCCGTATTGCCGTCGTGCCAAAGACGATCTTATTTCCTTTTATCCTATTAACCAGCTGCTTTGCGTTATGGGGACTGGCCAATAATATGACGGATGTGCTGATCGCGCAGTTCCGTAAGGTCTTTACCCTCACCGATATGCAGTCTGGCCTGGTACAGACCGCGTTCTACGGCGCCTACTTCTGCCTGGCGCTGCCCGCCGCCCTCTTCATCAAACGTTTCAGCTACAAGGCGGGCGTGTTGCTGGGCCTTGGTTTATTCTGTAGCGGTGCGCTGCTGTTCTATCCGGCCAGCCAGATTATGGCCTATGGCCCCTTCTTGATGGCCCTGTTCATCCTGGCGGGCGGGCTGTCCATCCTGGAGACCAGCGCCAACCCTTACATCATCGCGATGGGGCCGCAAGAGACGGCCACACGCCGCCTCAACTTGGCACAATCCTTTAACCCCATCGGCTCCATCACCGGCGTGTTGATCGGCAAGTTCTACATCCTGGCGCAACTCAACCCGGCCAGCGACGCCGAACGTGCCATCATGGATCCCGATGCCCTGGCCTCTATCCAGTCCGCCGAACTCTCCGCCGTGATGGGCCCCTATGTGGTGGTCGCCCTGGTGATCATCATGGTCTGGCTGGCCATCGCCTTTACCCGCATGCCCGTCGCCCACGACAGCAGCGCCAGCGATGGCTCATTGAAGGAGAGCTTTAGCCGCCTGCTCAGTAAGGGCTACTTCGTCCGCGGCGTGATCGGCCAGTTCTTCTATGTTGGCGCCCAGATTGGTTGCTGGTCCTACACCATTCGTTATGTGATGGCCGAAGTCGGCGGCAACGAAGCCGAGGCCTCCAGCTACCTGTTGCTCTCCATCGTCTTATTCTCCGCCTTCCGTTTCGTCTGTACCGCCATGATGAAGTTCGTCTCACCGGCCATCCTGCTCGGCCTGCTGGCCAGCCTGGCCTCTGTCAGCCTGATGTTAGTGATGTTCGTCGGCGGTATCGCCGGGGTCTATGGCCTGGTGGCGGTCTCCGCTTGCATGTCGCTAATGTTCCCGACCATCTTCGGCCTGTCGGTTCATGGTCTGGGTAAAGACACCCAATTCGGCGGCAGCTGCCTGATCATGGCGATTCTCGGCGGCGCGGTACTGACCGCCCTGATGGGCCAGATCTCCGATATGGCAGGCATCCGTATGGCCTTCCTCATCCCGCTGCTGGGCTTCATCTACCTGATCCACTTTGGCTTCAAAGGCCATAAGGCTTAAGCCCGGCGTACCGATTCGCCCGGCATCCCCAAGGCGATGCCGGCCCAATATTAAGCACTAACCGATTACTACGAGGTAACTGCATGAACAAGCAACATAATCTGCCCAAGATTGGTATCCGTCCGGCCATCGATGGCCGCCGTATGGGCGTCCGTGAGTCTCTCGAGGCGCAGACCATGGCGATGGCACAGGCCACCGCACGCCTGATCAGTGAGCAGCTCCGCCACCCGTGCGGTGCCGAGGTCGAGTGCGTCATCGCCGATAGCTGTATCGCCGGCATGGCCGAGGCGGCCGCCTGTGAAGATAAGTTCAGCCGCCATAACGTCGGTCTGACCATCACCGTCACCCCCTGCTGGTGCTATGGTAGCGAGACCATCGATATGGATCCGATGCGTCCGAAGGCCATCTGGGGCTTCAATGGTACCGAGCGCCCGGGCGCCGTCTATCTGGCGGCCGCCTTGGCCGCTCACAGCCAGAAAGGGATCCCCGCCTTCTCCATCTATGGTCATGACGTGCAGGACAGCGACGACGAAGGCATCCCGGCCGACGTACAGGAGAAATTGTTGCGCTTCGCCCGCGCCGGGCTGGCCGTCGCCGGGATCAAGGGCAAGAGTTACCTGTCGCTGGGCGGCGTATCGATGGGCATCGCCGGCTCGATCGTCGACCACGACTTCTTCGAATCCTGGCTGGGCATGAAGGTACAGGCCGTCGACATGACGGAACTGCGTCGCCGTATCGATCAACAGATCTATGACCCGGAGGAGCTGGCGCTGGCGCTCGACTGGGCCGACCACCACTTCCGCTATGGCCCGGATCTCAACGCCGAGCAGTATCGCCGCTCCCCCGAGGATAGCCGCCGCGTACTGCGTGAAAGTCTGCTGATGGCCATCTGCATCCGCGACATGATGCAGGGCAACCCGAAGCTGGCCGAGCTGGGCTGGCAGGAGGAGGCGCTGGGCTATAACGCCGTGGCGGCTGGCTTCCAGGGCCAGCGTCACTGGACCGATCAATACCCCAACGGCGATACCGCCGAGGCGTTGCTCAACAGCGCCTTCGACTGGAATGGTGTGCGTCGTCCGCTGGTGGTGGCCACCGAGAACGACAGCCTCAACGGGGTGGCCATGCTGTTCGGCCACATGCTGACCGGTACCGCCCAAGTCTTCGCCGATGTACGCACCTACTGGTCACCGCAGGCGGTCGAACGCGTCACCGGTCAACCGCTACAAGGGCTGGCCGAGCACGGCATCATCCACCTGATCAACTCCGGCTCCGCCGCCCTCGACGGCACCTGCCGTCAGCAGGATGCCGCAGGACAGCCGACCATCAAGCCGCACTGGCAGATCAGCCAACAGGAAGCCGACGCCTGCCTGGCGGCCACCGAATGGTGCCCAGCCATCCACGAATACTTCCGTGGTGGCGGCTTCTCCTCGCGCTTCCTCACCCGTGGCGGCGTGCCATTCACCATGAGCCGCGTCAACCTGATCAAAGGTGTCGGCCCGGTATTGCAGATCGCCGAAGGCTGGAGTGTCGAGCTGCCCGAGGAGATGCATGACATCCTGGATAACCGTACCAACGCCACCTGGCCCACCACCTGGTTCGTGCCGCGCCTGACCGGCGAAGGCCCGTTCAAAGACGTCTACTCGGTGATGGCCAACTGGGGTGCCAACCATGGGGTACTGACCATCGGTCACGTCGGTGCCGACCTGATCACCCTGGCGTCGATGCTGCGCATCCCGGTATGCATGCACAACGTCGCCGACGACGCCATCTATCGTCCCTCCGCCTGGGCAGCCCACGGCATGGACAGTGAAGGCCAGGACTACCGCGCCTGCCAGAACTACGGCCCGCTGTACAAGCGCGCCTGATGTAACCGGGCGGCATCATGCCGCCCACCTTTTGCCAAGGAGGCGGTATGACTCATGATGTTGTTTTGGTCCTGGACTGCGGCGCCACCAACGTGCGCGCCATCGCCGTCGATCCCCACGGCAACGTGGTCGCCCAGGCCTCACAGGCTAACGCCAGTCAGGCCGGTGATGAGGACGCACGCTGGCATGTCTGGTCGTTAGAGGCCATTCTGCAACGCTTCGCCGACTGCTGCCGCCAGATCGCGCCCCAACTGGCCCAGACGCGCATCCACGCGCTAACCGTCACCACCTTCGGGGTCGACGGCGCCTTAGTCGATCGTCACGGCGAACTACTCTACCCGGTGATCAGTTGGAAGTGCCCGCGCACCGCCGAGGAGATGGCTGGCATCGATCGCTACATCTCGCCAGAGGCACTGCAAACCCTCTCCGGTATCGGTCAGTTCAGTTTCAATACGCTGTACAAGCTGCTGTGGTTCAAGCATCACCACCCAGAGCTACTGGAAAAGGCGCACGCCTGGCTGTTTATCTCATCGCTGATCAACCAGCGCCTGACCGGTGAATTCACCACCGACCGCACTATGGCCGGGACCAGCCAGCTACTGGATGTACGCCAGGAGGTGTTCAGCGACACCATCCTGCGCAGCACTGGGCTACGCACCGATCTGTTCCCACGTATGGTCGCCGCCGGCGAACGCATCGGCCAACTACTGCCGAGCATGGCGCAACGACTCGGCCTACCGGCGGGCATCCCGGTGATCGCCGCCGGACACGATACCCAGTTCGCCCTGTTTGGCTCTGGCGCCGGACAGGAACAACCGGTGCTCTCCTCCGGCACCTGGGAAATCTTGATGGTGCGCACTCCCCAGGTCAACACTGCCCTGCTGCCGCGCCACGCGGGCTCCACCTGTGAGCTGGATAGCTGCCCAGGCCTATTCAATCCCGGCCTGCAATGGTTGGCATCGGGGGTATTGGAGTGGATCCGCCAGCTCTACTGGCATGACGTACCACGCCAAGAGGCCTATGCCCGGATGATTGCCGAGGCCGCCGCCGTCGCCCCTGGTTGCGACGGGCTACGCATGAACAGCCAACTACTCCAAGCCGACGGTCAGGCCGGCTGGCAGGGCGTGAGTCTGCATAGCGGGCGCGGCCACTTCTACCGTGCCGCGCTAGAAAGCCTCGGCTGGCAACTGCGTCACAACCTGCACACCCTGCAGACGCTGGGAGGCTTCCACGCGCAGAGCCTACTGCTGGTCGGCGGCGGCAGCCGTAACGCCCTGTGGAACCAGATCAAGGCCGACATCCTCGACATCCCGGTGCGCGTGCTGGCCAACGCCGAGACCACGGTCCTCGGCGCCGCCCTATTTGCCTGGAGCGGCGCAGGCTACTACGCCTCGGCGGAGCAGGCGCGCGACGCCGTTACCTTTACCTATCACGATTACATTCCGGGCGAACAGCGCGCGTACTATCAGTCGCAGTGCGCGCCCTCGTCCATCAGGAGTCACGCATGCTGAAGAACATCTCTCCGCTGATCTCGCCGCAACTGCTAAAAACCCTGGCCGAGATGGGCCACGGCGACGAGATCATCTTCGCCGACGCCCACTTTCCGGCCCACGCCATGGGGCCGCAGGTGATCCGTGCCGACGGGCTGAGCGTCAGCGATCTGTTGGCGGCGATCATCCCGCTATTCGAGTTGGATAGCTATGCCCCACCGTTAGTGATGATGGCGGCGGTCGAGGGTGACTCGCTCGATCCGGCCGTTGAAGCACGCTACCTGACGGCTCTGTTCGGCGACCTCCCGGCACAACCGGTGACTCGCATCGATCGCTTCGCCTTCTATCAGCGCGCACAGCAAGCGTTTGCGATCGTTATCACAGGAGAGCGTGCCAAGTACGGCAATATCCTGTTAAAAAAGGGCGTGACCCCGTAATCTCTCCCCGTCGCCGCCTCGGATCGTCGGGGCGGCCTCATCCGGGAGTCGAAGATGAAACACGATCGTCATCAGGCCATCATCCAACTGGTGGCTCAATACGGCACGCTGAGTACCGAGGCACTGGCCCAACGGCTGGACGTGAGCCGCGAAACCATTCGCCGCGACCTGAATACCCTGCAGAAACAGGGCAAGATCGTGCGCCGCCACGGACGCGCCACCGGTTTGGGAGGGGAGACCCAGGATAGCGGCGATCCGTTCAACGCTCGGCTGAAGAGCCACCTCTCGGGTAAGGCCGAAATCGCCCGCCAGGCGCTGGAGTGGATCGATGAAGGGATGACCCTAGCCCTCGACGCCAGCTCGACCTGCTACTACCTGGCCCGTCAATTACCCGATATCGACATCACCGTGTTTACCAACAGCCTGCGTATCTGCCAGGAGTTGGCCAAGCGTCAACATATCCAACTGATCAGCTCCGGCGGCCTGTTACAACGCAAGTATGCCTGCTACGTCAACCCGGCGATCCTCTCTCAGCTCAAGTCATTGGAGATCGATCTGTTTATCTTCTCTTGCGAGGGGATCGACGGGCGCGGTGGGTTGTGGGAGTCCAACGCCTATAACGCCGACTTTAAGGCATTACTGCTCAAGCGTGCCGCCCAGTCACTACTGCTGATCGATAAGAGCAAGTTCGACCGCGCCGGCGAGATCCAGATCGGCACGCTGGACGAGGTCGCACAGGTGATCTCCGATACGCAGGATGCGGAACTCGTGGCTGATGATGTGAACCTCTGAATCCCCCGGCCACGGCTGAGTGAGGAGAGGCGATCGCCCACGACGCCAACATGGCGCCAACGTAAAGAGCGAGCTACGGCACATTCTCGCTTCAGAGTATGTAAATCCCCGCCAGCGCGCCGCCGCGCGCTTTAAATATAACCAGCTTTCACCTATGCTATCGGCAATCTGGGTAATACGGGCATGGCTTTTGCTTGGCCCGCAACGGAGAACCACATAATGAAACGGACCAAACACATCAACCGCGGCGCCTTCCGCAAACACTGGCGCATGGCGCCGCTGGCGCTAGCCGTCAGCGCGGTCGTCCTACTGGCCGGCTGCGAGAAGAGCGATGAGACGGTATCGCTGTATCAAAACGCCGACGACTGTAGCAAGGCCAATCCTTCGATGAGCGCGCAGTGCAAGGAGTCCTACGACAACGCGCTGAAAGAGGCGGCGAAGACCGCGCCGAAATATGCCAGCCGTGAGGATTGCATCGCCGAATTCGGCGAGGGGCAATGCACTCAGACGCCGGCACAGGCAGGCATGGCACCGACGGGTAATGGCAACAATGCCGAAGCGGCACAGAGCAGCGGCAGCTTCTGGATGCCTCTGATGGCGGGCTATATGATGGGCCGCCTGATGGGCGGTGGCTTCAACCAACAGCCGCTGTTCACGCCGCGCGGTGCCGCCAGCCCGGCTAATGGCCAGTTCGTCGACGCCAGTGGCAAGAGCTATGGTCCCGCGACCGCCGGCGGGCGTACCATGACGGTGCCGAAGACCGCCATGGCGCCGAAACCCGCCACCACCACCACCGTCACCCGTGGCGGCTTCGGTGAAACCGTCGCCAAGCAGAACAGCCTGCAACGCAGCAGTGCCAGCAGCACCGGCTCTCGCAGCATGGGTGGTTAAGCGATGAAACGCATTGCCATCAGCGAGCGCCCAGACTGGCGCGCCAAAGCCAGCGAATTCGGTTTTCAGTTCCACACTATGTATGGCGAGCCCTACTGGTGCGAAGATGCCTACTATCAATTCACCCTGGCGCAGATCGAAACGCTGGAGGAGACCACCGCCGAGTTGCATCAGATGTGTCTCCAGGTCGTGGAGCGCGTGGTCGACAGCGAGGCGCTGCTGACCCGCTTCCAGATCCCCAAACACACCTGGGACTTCGTGCGCGCCTCCTGGCGCTCTGGCCAACCGTCGCTCTATTCGCGCCTCGATCTGGCCTATGACGGCCAAGGGCCAGCCAAACTGCTGGAGAACAACGCCGACACGCCGACCTCGCTGTATGAGTCCGCCTTCTTCCAGTGGATCTGGCTGGAAGATCAGATCCGCGCCGGTAAGCTTCCCGCCAACGCCGACCAATTCAACAGCCTGCAAGAGCAGTTGATCGCCCGCTTCGCCGAGCTGAAAAGTCACTATGGCTTCCAACTGCTGCACATGGCCTGCTGCCAGGATAGCGAAGAGGATCGTGGCACGGTGCAGTACCTACAGGATTGCGCGGCGGAGGCCGGTCTGGCCACCGAGTTTCTGTATATGGACGAGATCGGCCTCGGGGAGAAGGGGCAGTTTACCGATGCCCAAGACCAGGTGATCAGCAACCTGTTCAAGCTCTATCCCTGGGAGTTTATGCTGCGCGAGATGTTCTCCACCAAGCTGGAGGATGCCGGGGTGCGCTGGTTGGAGCCGGCGTGGAAGAGCATTCTCTCCAACAAGGCGCTGTTGCCGATGTTGTGGGAGATGTTCCCCAACCATCCCAACCTGCTGCCGGCTTACTTTGCCGATGGTCAGCAGCCGCCGCTGGAGAAGTATGTGATTAAGCCACTATTCTCACGCGAGGGGGCCAATATTCGTATCATCGAAAATGGCCAGGAGATCGAGCGTGTCGATGGCCCCTATGGGGAAGAGGGCATGATTGTGCAGCAGTATCACCCGCTACCCAAGTTTGGCGACAGCTACACCCTGATCGGCAGTTGGCTGGTCAACGACAGCCCAGCGGGGATTGGCCTGCGTGAAGATCGCAGTCGTATCACCCAGGATCTGTCGCGCTACTATCCACATATCATCCTGGATTAACGCGCCTGCACCGGAGCCTGACCCAGGGATAGCCAGCGCGCTACGCTGGCGTCAAGGCTGCCCGCCTTGTGAAGAACGGCGCAATAATAAAAAGACACCGCCCGAGGGCGGTGTCTTCGCTTACTCTGGTGTTGGCCGGTGTTTACGCCTTGTCACCGTGGTTCTTCAGTACCACCACTTCATACTCTCCCTTACCGTTGCACTGTACCCCGTGAATATCGGTCTCGAAGCCGGGATAGTGGGCACCGATGTCGCACAACAGTTGCAGGAAGTCCAAGACCGGTTTACTGGCCTCGGTGATCATCTCCCCCGGCATAATCAACGGCACACCGGGAGGATACGGCAGGATCATGTTGGCGCTGACCCGACCGATCATCTGCTGTAACGGACAGCTTTCAATATTGCCGCGGACCTCCTCCTGGAAGGCATCGTGCGGCGTCAATACCAGCGTCGGCAGCACGTCGAAGGCGCTGTACATCAGATCCGGCAGGCGAGACTCGCTGGTCAGCGTGTGGATCCCTTGGGCCAGTTCCTGAATGCGCATGTTCTCATAGAACTCCGGCGCCTCCTGATACAGCGACGGCAACACGTTCTTCACCCGTAGGTTGAGATCGTAGACGCGCTTGAAGTCGGTCAAGGCACGCAGCAGGCTGAGGGCCTTGGTCTTATCGATACCAATGCTAAACAGGAACAACAGGTTATATGGCCCGGTCTTCTCGACGATGATGCCATGCTCATCTAAGTACTTGGAGACGATCGACGCCGGGATCCCCCAGCTATCCATGGTGCCGTCCGCCTTCATCCCCGGGGTCAACAGCGTTACCTTGATCGGGTCCAGGAACATGTGGTCATCATCGATATTCTTGAAACCATGCCAGTCGTTGCGCGCATTCAGCGGCCAGCAAGCGACGTCATCGATGTTGTCAGGTTGCCACACATCGAAGAACCACCCCTCGGACTCGCTACGTAGTCTCTTAATTTCCTTACGGAAGCGAATGGCGCGCTCGATAGAGTTGGCGATCAGGCGCTTACCGGTATTGCCCTTCATCATCGCTGCCGACATCTCGGCCGAGGCCACGATACCGTAGTGCGGCGAGGTGGAGGTGTGCATCATGTAGGCCTCGTTAAAGGTCTCCTCGTTGATGATCCCCTTCACATGGATCATTGAGGCCTGAGAGAATGCGGCCAATAGCTTATGAGTGGACTGGGTTTCATAGATCACCTTACCCGGCACCCGCTCACCACTCATCCCTGCCTTGCCCTGATAGATGGGATGGAAGTTGGTGTAGGGAACCCAAGCGGAGTCGAAGTGGATCGACTTCACATCCAGTGTCTGCTTGATATAGTCGGTGTTATAGAACAAACCGTCATAGGTGGAGTTGGTGACCACCGCATGCACCGGCCAACTGGCGTTCGGCGTGTTACGCACCTTCTCTTCGATGGCCTCGCGGGTAAACTCCTGGCGCGGGATCCCGCCCAAGATACCGTAGGCATTACGCGTCGGGCGCAGGTACAGCGGCACCACATTACTCATCATCATCAGGTGAGTCAGTGACTTATGGCAGTTACGGTCGATCAGGATCGAGGCGCCGGCCGGCGAGGCGTACATCCCGACGATCTTGTTGGCCGTCGAGGTGCCGTTGGTCACAATATAGCTACGATCGGCGTTAAAGGTCCGGGCGATATACTCCTCGGCCTCGCGATGCGGGCCGCTGTGATCCAACAGCGAGCCGAGCTCGGCCACCGAGATGGAGATGTCGGAACGCAGGGTATTCTCACCGTAGAAGTCGTAGAACAGGGTACCCACCGGGCTTTTTTCAAAGGCGGTGCCACCCATGTGGCCCGGAGTACAGAAGGTATACTTCTCCTCGTGGACATACTTAAACAACGCCTTGGTCAACGGCGGCATAATGGCATCGATGTACTGATCGGTACTCTGGCGGATCTTCAACGCGATATCCTGTGCACTGCCCAGGGTGTACTCGAAGAAACGCACGTTCAGACGCAAGTCGCTCATGCTCACGTCCAGCGTCGAATAGGTATTGGCAAAGGCGTAGATCGGCAGCATCTTATTCAACGCGCTGATCTCCTCGCACAGCGCCAGGTTGTACTTATCCCAGTCGAAGATCACCCCGCATAAGCGAGCGTTATTCTCGATCAGTTTGAGTAGATCGTTACGATCGTGCGGATAGGCGATGCGAAATCCCGCCTTCTCCAGCTCCAATTGCAACTCACGCAGCGGCTCTTCCTTAAAATACACGCTCATGTCATTCATTATGGCGATGATATTCATGTGAACTCTCCTGGCCAATAGACTGGCTGCACCGGCGGTATCCTCACCGCCGGTCGGTTAACAACGGTCACGACTAGCTACGCGGGGCGGTATCTTTCTCCTGCGCGGAGCCCAGCTTGCGTGAGTAGAACATCAGGATGATCAGGCTGACGATAAAGGTACCGGACAGCTCAATCGAGTTGGCCCCCATCAGGGCGATAAAACAGAACACACAACCGAGAATCGAGGCCAACAGGCTGAGAACGTTCTTGATGTTGGCGCCATCGAAACGGATCAGGTCGATACAGGAGTAGAAGTAGGGCAGCATGGTCAACAGCACCGCGATACCGGTCAACTCACCGAACAGATCGGACGCCTTACCGCCGCTGGCGTTCATCACGGTGATCAACACCATCAGCACGGTCATCTTGATCGCGGCCAGGAATAACCCTTTCTTCGGCAAGCCATTCTTATCCAATTCACCATAGATCTTAGGGAAGTTACCATCGTGAGCGGCGCGCGCACCAGCCTGGCCGACCAGCATCATCCAAGAACCGAGCGACGTCAGGCAGGCAAAGGCGGTAAAGGCGGAGACCACCGGCCCGGCCCAGCTGCCCACCATGGTAGAGGCGCTGATCGCGAAGGGGGCACCAGACGCGGCCATCTCATGTGCCGGATACATCCCGGCGATCGCCTGGGTCGCGGCGATGTAGACCACCCCGGCCAGGAAGGTCCCCATCATGGTAGCCAGCGGGACGTTACGCTGCGGATCCTTGACCATACCCGTACTGACGGACGCGGACTCAACCCCGATAAACGCCCACAGACACAACAGGATACTCTTGATAATCGCATGGTAGTCGGTACTACCGGAGGTATTCCAGTTTGCCATGTAGATGCTCGGTTCGAACCAGTACCAACCGGCGATCCCGGTAGCGATAACCGGGATCAGTACCAACACCAAGCCCAGGGTGGTCAAGCGACTGACCCAGGCACCACCCAGCATATTGACGAAGGTAAAGATCCAGACGATCGCGATACAGGCAATCCCCGCCGGGATCGGCTGGTTCAACACGGGAAAGAAGGTCGAGAGATAGGAGACGGCGGTGATACCGATCGCCAAGTTACCGATCCAGTTAGCGTGGTAATACAGCACCCCGGTCTGGAACCCGAATGCCGCACCGACCTCGCCGGCATAGGCCACCGGGCCCCCCTCCTGCGGGTTCTTGGTCGCCAAACGGGCATAGACATAAGCCAGCGAGACTGCGCCCACCAGCGCGATCAACCAGCCCCATACTGCGATTGACCCGAGACTTGCCAGGTTGGCGGGCAACAACGCAATGCCGCTGCCCATCATGTTGCCGGCAACCACCCCGGTACAGGCGATAAGCCCGATTTTTTTTGCAGAAGCCATAGTCTGCGCTCCCCTGTGATGATGATTGGCCATACATGACATTGGCCCACTGGAGCGCGCGTCAGCAAACCGTCAGGCTCCGCTGATAATTATAGAAAAGGAAGTAATATTTTCCCGTTAGAAACAATAAATTTACCTGCATTTTTTTATTTAAAATTCATACTGTTACATTTACCGATAACCATTGGCATTTTGTGGAAATAAATATACTTTATAATCATTGAGATAATATTCACCTGGTCGCCCTGGTCCCACGCTATATTTCTGTAAGATTAATATTAGTGAGAGGAAATAAGATCGAGGGTAACGAATCGTTTAATTTAATTAATCTATTCGCCTCCAACGCTCAGCCATACGCCAGGCTTGAAGCGCCCCGCCACTACCGTTATGCTGGCCACCATGAACACAGCACGTATTCCCATCGCCCTACAGCAGTCGGTCATGCATACCCTGCGCAGCAAGTTGGCTCTCGCCGAACAACGGCTAGACGCCACGTTCCCCCTCCCCACACTGCACTACCGACAACGTGGCACCATCGCCGGAACGGCCTGGCCCCAGCAGTGGGAGATCCGCCTCAACCCGATATTGTTGCTGGAGAATGGCCAACCCTTCATCACCGAAGTGATCCCACACGAGCTCGCCCATCTGCTGGTGTATCGCCAGTTTGGCCGTGTCGCCCCCCATGGCACTGAGTGGCGCTGGATGATGCGCGACATCCTCGACAGCGAGCCTCGTCGTACGCATCGTTTTACCGTCGACTCGGTGCGTGGGGCGACCTTCCCCTACCGTTGCCGTTGCCAGTTGCATCAGCTGACGCTACGCCGCCACAATCGCGTCCAACGCGGCGAATCGCGTTACCAATGCCGCCAGTGCGGAGACACCCTGTGCTGGAGTCCCGAGTCCGCCACACGCTGAGTCGCACTCAAAACTTTCCCATTCATTTCCCAAACTCTCGCGCGATAGCCGCAAAGGGTTGCCCGAACGCATTGTATTGTCTACCCTGCTGGCTTTCTCACTGTGACAAGATTTTAGAAGATGTCAGGCAAAACCCTACTCTCTCTCGCCGCCCTGTTGGGCGCCATGCTGCTGCCATTGAGCGCTCAGGCCCAGGCAGATAAGATCCACAACTTCACCCAGGCCAAGGCCGTCGCCGTCAAGATCAACCATGATGCGCCCGGTACCTTTTACTGTGGCTGCCGCATTGAGTGGCAGGGGAAAAAAGGTACCCCCGATCTCGCCAGTTGCGGTTACCAGGTACGGAAGAATGCCCGTCGTGCCGAGCGCATCGAATGGGAGCACGTGATGCCGGCCTGGCAGTTTGGCCATCAACTCCAGTGCTGGCAGGAGGGGGGGCGGAAAAACTGCGCCAAGAACCCAAACTATGTGCGCATCGAAACCGACCTGCATAACCTGCAACCGGCCATCGGCGAGGTGAATGGTGATCGCAGCAACTTCGCCTTCAGTCAGTGGCGTGGCGGCGAGGGGCAATACGGCCAGTGTACGATGAAGGTGGACTTTAAAAACAAGCAGGCAGAGCCGCCGGAACGCGCACGTGGGGCCATCGCGCGCACCTACTTCTATATGCGCGATCGCTACCACATCCGCCTCTCTGCGCAGCAGACCCGCCTGTTTGAGGTGTGGAACCGTCAATACCCCGTCACCGCCTGGGAGTGTGAGCGTGAGGCTCGCATCGCCAAAGTACAGGGCAACCCGAACCCTTACGTCCAACAGGCCTGCGCGGCAAGCAAACCGTGATCGCTTTCGCCATCACTGCCACTCGGCGTATGACGGGTATATAATCGCGCACAGTCGTGAAGGCGTGCCGAGGCACGCCCTTTTTACCCTGTCTGAGGATCCTGCATGCGCATTCCCCGTATTTACCACCCACAGCCCCTGAGCATTCCCGGCGAAGTCAACCTGTCCGACGATGCCGCCAACCACGTTGGCCGCGTCTTACGAATGGGACCCGGTCACGCCTTACAGCTGTTCGATGGCAGTAACCGGGTCTTCGACGCCGAGATCGTCAGTGCCGATAAGAAGAGCGTGCGCGTACGCCTGACGGCGGTGCATGAGGAGAACCGTGAGTCGCCATTGCACCTGCATCTGGGGCAGGTGATGTCACGCGGCGAAAAGATGGAGTTCACTATCCAGAAGTCGATCGAGTTGGGCGTCAACGTCATTACCCCGCTGATCTCCGAACGCTGTGGTGTACGGCTGGATGCGGAGCGGCTGGCGAAGAAGCAGCAGCAGTGGCAAAAGATCGCCATCGCCGCCTGTGAGCAGTGCGGGCGCAATAGCCTGGCGTTGATCCGCCCGGCGATGACGCTGGAGGCGTGGTGCGCCGAGCCGGACGATGGCCTGCGGCTCAACCTCCACCCGCGCGCCAGCGCCAGCATCAACACCCTGCCGCAGCCCCTCAGCCGGGTACGCTTGCTGATCGGCCCTGAGGGTGGCCTGTCGGCGAGTGAGATTGCCATGACCGCCGACTACCACTTTACTGATATTCTATTAGGGCCGCGCGTTCTGCGCACCGAGACGACGGCGTTAACCGCCATTACCGCACTTCAGGTCCGCTTTGGCGACTTAGGCTGAGGCAGAATCCGCGAAGGAGACAGGAGAATAGTATGATTAAGCTCGGTATTGTGATGGATCCCATCGCATCCATTAACATCAAGAAAGACACCAGCTTCGCCATGTTGCTGGAGGCACAGCGTCGCGGCTACCAACTGCACTATATGGAGATGGCCGATCTCTACCTACACCAGGGGGAAGCCCGCGCGCAGACGCGTCTGCTCAGCGTCAGCGACGATAAGACCAGCTGGTATCGTTTTGACAGCGAACAGGATATCGCGTTGGCCGATCTCGATGTGATCCTGATGCGTAAGGATCCGCCGTTCGACACCGAGTTTATCTACGCCACTTATATTCTGGAGCGCGCCGAGGCCCACGGCACCCTGATCGTCAACAAACCACAGAGCCTGCGTGACTGCAACGAAAAGCTGTTTACCGCCTGGTTCGCCGACCTGACGCCGGATACCCTGGTCACGCGCCGTGCCGACCATCTGCGCGACTTCCACGCTCGCCACGGCGATATCATTCTCAAGCCGTTGGATGGCATGGGCGGCGCCTCGATCTTCCGTATCAAGCAGGATGATGCGAACGTATCGGTGATCATCGAAACCCTCACCGAACACGGTCATCGTTTCTGCATGGCGCAAAACTACCTGCCCGCCATCAAGGAGGGTGATAAGCGTGTCCTGGTCGTGGATGGCGAGCCGGTGCCTTACTGTCTGGCACGTATTCCGAAGAGCGGCGAGACGCGCGGCAACCTGGCGGCCGGCGGGCGCGGCGAGGCCCGTCCCCTGAGCGAGAGTGACTGGGCCATCGCACGTAAGGTTGCGCCGATCCTCAAGCAGAAGGGGCTGATCTTCGTCGGTCTGGACATCATCGGCGACCGTCTGACGGAGATCAACGTCACCAGCCCGACCTGTGTTCGCGAGATCGAGGCGGCCTTCCCGGTTTCCATCACCGGGATGTTGATGGATGCCATCGAGGCCCGCCTAGCCGCACGCTGATTGATGCCATCTAGGTAACCGCTCGGGGTGGGTAAAACACTCGCCCCAGTATTTTCCGTTGTCTCACCCTCGCCTTCTCCCGCGCCAGCACGCTGTCGGCCTACGCCGCCATAGCATGCGCTGCATCGAATACCCGCCGCTCGCCCCGTGACTTGCGCGGCAAAAATTCGCATACTGATGCCTACAAAAACAGCGAGTTGAAAATATCACCATGAAACTAGCGCACCATTTTCTGATTGCCATGCCTTCTATGCAGGACAGTCGCTTCAAACGCACCGTCATCTATGTGTGCGAGCACAATGAGGATGGCGCCATGGGCATGATCATTAATAAACCCCTGGAGCAGCTCACCTTATCCACCCTGCTGGAGAAGCTCGACATCGAGCCGACGCCACGCGACGCCGCCATCCGCCTCGATAAGCCGGTGCTAGCCGGTGGCCCATTGGCAGAAGATCGCGGCTTCGTCCTGCACAGCCCGAGCGATGCCTTCGGCTCCAGCGCCGACATCGGCCCCGGCTGTATGCTGACCACCTCGCGCGACGTGTTGGAGACTCTGGGTACCGATCGTCAGCCTGAGGAGATCCTGGTCACCTTGGGTTACTGTAGCTGGAGCAAAGGGCAACTGGAGCAAGAGTTGCTCGACAACGCCTGGTTGACGGTGGAAGCCGACAGTCAGATCCTATTCCACACCCCGCTGGCTGACCGCTGGATCTGCGCGGCGAAAAAGCTGGGGGTGGATATCCGTAATATGCCTTGTAACGCAGGACACGCCTGATGAATTCCCGTACCTTACTCGCCTTCGACTTTGGCACCCGCAGCATCGGCTGCGCCATCGGTCAGGAGCTGACCGGCAGCGCGCGCCCGCTGCAATCCTTTAAGGCCAACGAGGGTATTCCCGACTGGCAGCAGATAGAAAAGGTGCTACGCGAATGGCAGCCGGATCTGGTGGTGGTCGGCCTGCCGCTGAACATGGATGGCAGTGAACAACCGCTGACGCAACTCGCGCGCAAGTTCGCCAATCGCCTGCATGGCCGCTTCGGTGTACAGATTGCCCTGCATGACGAACGCCTGAGCACCGTCGAGGCCCGCGCCCACCTGTTCGCCGATGGCGGTTACCGTGCCTTGGAGAAGGGACGCGTCGACGCCGCCTCCGCCGCGCTGATCCTCGAAAGCTGGTTCGATAATCACGCCGGCTAACGACCATCCCGCCGCCGCGCACCGCCGCGATGGATTGACTCTCGCTAAAACGCCCCCATCTATGAACGATGGGACGCCGCCCCAGGCATTGGCGCGAAGCGTGCAGCGCGGCGCCGTTTTGCTTTACACTACGCGAGGGTTGCCGCCGCTCAGTGCGACCGGCACGATTTCCCACTCCCCGGGACGAGGCATCATGAACAGTACCATTGAACACCAGCTCAACGCGGTCCGTCAGCGTATCGCCCGCGCGGCCGAACAGTGCGGGCGCGACCCGCACGCCATCACGCTATTGGCGGTCAGCAAGACCAAGCCCATCGCCGACATCGACGCCGCCATCGCTGCGGGTCAACGTGCCTTCGGCGAAAACTATGTGCAGGAAGGCGTTAGCAAGATCCAGCATTACCGCCAACAGCCCGGTGAGACGACATTGACCTGGCACTTCATCGGACCGCTCCAATCCAATAAGAGCCGCCTGGTCGCCGAGCATTTCGATTGGATCCATACTATCGATCGTGTAAAAATCGCCCAACGCCTAAACGAACAGCGCCCGGCGACGTTAGCGCCGCTCAATGTGTTGATCCAGGTGAACATCAGCGACGAACAGAGCAAGTCCGGGATCGCCCTGGAGCAGGTCGATGCGCTGGCAGACGCCATCAGCCAGTTACCCAATCTACGCCTGCGTGGCCTGATGGCCATCCCGGCGCCAGAGGACGATCCGGCGCGGCAGTTGGCCGTCTGCCGTCGTATGGCTCAGGCGCTGCAAACCCTGCAACAGCGTTACCCGCAGTTGGATACCCTGTCGCTGGGGATGACCCACGACATGGAGGCCGCCATCGCCGCCGGCAGCACCCTGGTGCGTATCGGCACCGCGATTTTCGGCGCACGCGACTACGGTCACGCCTAACACACGGCGACGTCAGGCTGCCGACGGCAGCCTGTTTTATCACCCCGTCCGGCGCACCGGCGGGTAAGCTTTATTATCGATGGAAAAAGGGCTTTTCATGCTAACACTGACGTTTCTGGTCAAAACCCTGCTCGATCTGTATGTCATGGTGCTGCTATTGCGTATCTGGATGCAGTGGGCACGTAGCGACTTCTACAACCCGCTCTCGCAGTTTATCGTCAAGCTGACCCAACCGGTGGTCGCACCGCTGCGTCGCATCCTGCCGCCGCTGGGGCCGATCGACTCCGCCTCGCTGCTGTTGGCGTTCATCCTGATGACCGTCAAATACCCGCTACTGTTACTGATCCAGAGCGGTTCGCTCTCCCTCAGTCCCTATAACCTACTCTTTGGCCTGATCTCGGTGGTCAAGTCCGCCGGTTATCTGGTGTTCTGGGTGATCATCATCCGCTCCATCATGAGCTGGATAAGCCAGGGGCGCAGCCCGATGGACTATGTACTCTATCAACTGACCGAGCCGATGATGGCGCCGATCCGCCGCATCATCCCGGCGATGGGTGGGCTAGACTTCTCCGCCATGGTGGTGATTCTAGTGCTCTATCTGCTCAACTATTTGGGCATCGATCTATTCGGCCAGCTGTGGTTCCTGCTGTGAGTGCAGTCAGTCGAGCAGGCGATGACTGGATCCTGCGGCTGTATATTCAGCCCAAGGCCAGTCGCGATCAGATCGTCGGCCTGCATGGTGAAGAGTTGAAGGTGGCGATCACCGCACCGCCGGTCGATGGTCAGGCTAACGCTCACCTGATAAAATTCATCGCCAAACAGTTTCGTGTCGCCAAGAGCCTAATCACCATCGAGAAGGGGGAATTGGGGCGCCATAAACAGCTGCGCATCCACCAGCCGCAACAGATCCCCGACGTGGTGGCGGCAGCGCTCGAATAACGGCGGGAAACACCCTCGCCGCACACTGATACGACACAACGGCAGGCCCTATCGGCCTGCCGTTGTCCTCAATAGGATCCGAATCATGCAACAAGTGGTACTCGCCACCGGTAACGCCGGTAAAGTCCGTGAACTGGCCTCCCTGCTGGCCGACTTTGGCCTGGACATCGTTGCCCAGAGCGAATTGGGCATCGACAGTGCCGAAGAGACCGGGCTGACCTTTATCGAAAACGCCATCCTCAAGGCACGCCATGCCGCTCGCCAGAGCGGATTACCGGCGATCGCCGACGACTCTGGCCTGGCCGTCGATGCGCTTGGCGGCGCGCCAGGGATCTACTCCGCTCGTTATGCCGGTGAAGAGGCCAACGATGCGGCCAACATGGAAAAATTGCTGCATGCCCTGCGTGACATCCCCACCGGCCAGCGCCAGGCTCGCTTCCACTGTGTACTGGTCTATCTGCGCCACGCCGACGATCCGACCCCGCTGGTATGCCACGGCGTCTGGCAGGGCGAGATCGCCACGGCACCCTGTGGCGAAGGCGGCTTCGGCTACGATCCCCTCTTCTTCATCCCGGCGCTGGGCTGCACCGCGGCGCAACTGAGCCGCGAGCAAAAGCGCGCCATTTCACACCGAGGCCAGGCACTGCAACAGCTATTGGATCTGATGCGCCATGCTTAAGCTGCCGCCGCTCAGCCTGTATATCCATATTCCCTGGTGCGTACAGAAGTGCCCCTACTGTGACTTCAACTCCCATGCGCAGAAGGGCGAGATCCCACAGCAGGCTTATGTCGACCACCTGCTGGCCGATCTGGATCAGGAGTTGCCGCGCGTCGCCGGGCGCCCCCTGAGCACCCTCTTCATCGGTGGTGGCACGCCTAGCTTGTTCAGCGGTGAGGCGTTGCAACGGCTGTTGGATGGCGTCCGCGCACGCCTGCCGTTGGCAGCCGATGCCGAGATCACCATGGAGGCGAATCCGGGCACCGTAGAGGCCGAGCGTTTCAGCGCCTACCAACGCGCCGGGGTCAACCGCATCTCCATCGGGGTGCAAAGCTTCAGTGCCGACAAACTCCAACGCCTGGGACGCATCCATGGCCCCCAAGAGGCCATCGCCGCCGCGCAACTCGCATCAAGCCTAGGATTACGGAGTTTTAACCTGGATCTGATGCATGGCCTGCCACAGCAGAGTCAGCAGGAGGCGCTAGACGATCTACGCCAAGCCATCGCCCTGAATCCGCCACATCTCTCGTGGTATCAGCTCACCATCGAGCCGAATACCCTATTCGGTTCACGCCCGCCGCGCCTGCCGGATGACGATGCCCTGTGGGAGATCTTCGAGCAGGGCGACCGCCTGCTACGGGCCAACGGCTACCAGCAATACGAAACGTCGGCCTACGCCTTAGCGGGACGCCAGTGCCAGCATAACCTCAATTACTGGCGCTTCGGCGATTACCTCGGCATCGGTTGCGGGGCTCACGGCAAACTGACCTTCGTCGACGGACGCATTGAGCGGCGCGCCAAGACGCGCCATCCTCGTGGCTATATGCAGGGAAACTACCTGGATCAGCAGCAACAGGTAACGTTAGCGGATCGCCCGTTCGAGTTCTTCATGAATCGCTTCCGTCTACTGGAGCCGGCGCCGCGCGCCGACTTTACCGCCTACACCGGGGTGGACGAGGCGACCATCCGCCCGCAGTTGGAGGCGGCGCTAGCGCAGGGCTACATCAGTGAAAGCCCCAGCCACTGGCAGATCACGCCACACGGCAAGCTGTTCCTTAACTCGCTGCTGGAGCTGTTCCTCTAACCCCGGCCCTCCTACGGCGCCCTCGTCACTGCAAGGGCGCCGCGTGGCCTCAATGGGCGCGGATATACATGTCCTTGGTGTAGATATAGTCCATATTGCCGGGATTAAACCCGCCGACATAGGGCTTCACTAACCGTACGCTGACGTAGTGATAGAGTGGAATCGTGGGAACATCCTCGGCCAGGATGGCCTCGGCCTGTTGGAACAACTGCTGGCGCTCCGCCTGATCCTGACTGGCCACCGCCTGCGTCAACAAGGCATCGAAACGGGGATTGCTGTACTTCGGCGTATTGTTGCTGTCACCGCTACGAAAACCACTCAACATCGCCGCCGGATCGTCATAGTCGGCGATCCAAGAGGTCCGAACCAGCTCGAAGTCGCCATTGCGCATGGTATCCAGCAGGGATTTCCACTCCTGATTATTCAACTTAGCCTCGACCCCCAGATTCTTCTTCCACATCGAGGCGGCGGCGATGGCGATACGCTGATGTCCCTCGGAGGTGTTATACAGCAACGAGAAACTCAGCGGATTAGCGGGCCCGAATCCTGCCTCGGCCAGCAACGCCTTGGCTCGCTCAAAACGCTTCTCACGCGGCCAACTGGCGTAATCTGGGCCATGGAACGTCATGCCACCGATATGCTCGGCGCTGAGCAACCAGGCGGGGCGCTGCCCTTGGCCGAGCACCTTCTCCGCGATGACATCCTTGTCCAGCCCCAGATTCAGGGCCAGGCGCACCCGCGCATCATCGAAGGGTGCCTTACGGGTATTGAAGTGGTAATAGTAGGTACCGAGCTTGGGGAAGATCTGGATCTCATCGCCCAACTCCTTGCGCAGGGCGGCGAACTGCGGACTCGGGATGCTGCTAATGTCGAGTTCCCCGGCGCGATAACGGTTAAAACCAGCCGTCTCCGAGGCGATCGGCAGATAGGTGACCCGATCGATGACTGTGTGGGCATCATCCCAGTAACGCGGGTTGCGAACTCCGCTCACGCGCTCGTTAACGATCCAATCGCCGAGGGTATAGGCGCCATTGCCCACAAAGTTGCCTGGCTGGGTCCACTTGTCGCCATAACGGGCGATCACCCGCGCGTTGAGCGGCACCAGCGTCGGATGCACCACCATCGGCAGGAAGGTGGACAACGGCTGCACCAAGGTGACGCGCAACGTGCGCGCATCCGGTGCCACGACGCCTAATGCGCTGGGCGGCAGCTTGCCCTCTTGAATCTCACTGGCGTTCTCCACCCCCATATTGACCAAGTAGGTGCCGTAGGGCGAGGCGGTGGCCGGGTCGATCAGCCGCTGCCAACTAAATACCAGATCCTGCGCCGTCAGCGCCTCACCGTTGGACCACTGCAGATCGGGGCGTAGCGAGAAGGTCCATATCCGCCCATCCTCGCTTTGCCAGCGCTCGGCCAACCCGGGACGCAGCTTCCCCTCGCCATCGAGGGTCAACAGCCCCTCGAAGAAGTCACGGATGATGTTGAACTCCACATCGCTCTCCGACTTGTGTGGGTCGAGGGAGGCGGGCTCGCTACCATTATTACGCGTCAATACCTGATTCGCCGCCAGCGCCTCCCCCGCAGGCACCACGGCGGCGTATGAAACTGTAGGGAGAGCCAGTCCAATCGCAAGCATAAAAAAGCCATATCTAAACAATGAATTATATTTAATTTTCATATAGTTACCCTCCATGGTCGATGTGGGTAACATTAAAACAGCAAAGCAAGACAGATGGCAGGGCAAAAGATGGCACAAAAAAACCCGGCACACGGGCCGGGTCATATTCTGTGGCGTGGATCACCGTTAGGAGGCAGGCAACGCCTTCAGCAAGGCCTTACGCTGGCTGTCCAGCGACTGCACACGCTCACAAGCCTGCTGACCGAAGGCTCGTAGGTCGTTATCCTGCTTATCCCACTCGCTACGGATGGCCTGTTGCAGGCCGCCGAGATTGCCCAACACCGCCTGCAACGGATTATCCGACTTGCCGGCTTGCAGCAATCCCTTAGCCCCCATCTCATTGATGCTATCCTGTAATACGCCACCCAGTGTCTGATTCACCAACGTCTGCCCCTCTTTCTCCACCTGCGCTATCGCCTGGTGATGGAAGGCGTAACCATCGCTGCGTTTCTCCAACACCCGGTTCATCTGTGCCTTGAGCTGGGTATCCAGCGTCGCCAGGCGTTGACGCACATGGCTGTCGCTGCCCAACTGCTCGACGATGATGTTATCTAGCGCGCCACGAGCACGATCCAGGCGGGTCTGAATCCCCTGATCGATCCACGGCACGTCGCGCCGAATATCACGCTGGAGCGTCTCGGCCTGGCGACGGGCGTCGGCGCTCAACGCCAACGGATGACCATCGCGGGTCACCGCGCCATCGCGAGCAATTTGTAGGTTGCCGCTGGCGCCGACGATCTGCACCTGCTGCGCACCGATAATAATGTCATCCTGCGGTTTGACCTGGCATTGCCAAGCGGCCTGCGCCTGTGTCGCCGCCAGCAACAGCAGCAGGGAACATCCCCATTTACCCATCATGACCTCGTTAAAATATTGAACGGCCAAGGCGCTGGGCTAAACACTCCAACGCTGCGACTCCGGCCAATGAATTACCACAGCTATCCAGCTGCGGACTCCAGACGGCAATACTCATCTCGCGTGGCACCACGGCGATGATGCCGCCACCGACCCCCGACTTACCGGGCATGCCGACGCGATAGGCGAACTCCCCCGCCCCATCATACAGCCCACTGGTCACCATCAGCGCATTGATCTGGCGCGCCTGACGCTCACCGATCATCGGCGTGTCGGGTCCCAGGGCGCGTCCCCGATTGGCAAGATAAACAAAAGTACGCGCCAGTTCCATACAGTTCATTCTTAAAGCACAGTAGTGGAAGTAATTGTGCAGCACGGTGATCACGTCGTTATCAAAGTTGCCGAACGACTTCATCAGGTAGGCGATGGCCGCGTTACGATCGGAGTGCTCGAACTCGGATCGGGCGACTCGCGCGTCGTAGCAGATATCGTCGCTACCGCTCAGCCCGCGCACCACCTCCAACATGCGCTGACGCGGCGCGCTAAGACGGGTCTGCAACATGTCACACACCACCAGCGCTCCGGCGTTAATAAAGGGGTTACGCGGCTTACCCTGCTCCAGCTCCAGCTGTACCAGCGAATTAAACGGCTGACCAGAGGGCTCCTTGCCAACCCGTTGCCAGATCTCCGCCTCGCTGTAGCGGTGCATCGCCAGCGTCAGGCTTAATACCTTGGAGATCGATTGGATGGAGAAACGCTCGGCGGCATCGCCGGCAGAAAATAGTTGCCCATCGACGGTGCATACCGCAATCCCCAACCTATCCGCCGGGACCTCGGCCAAGGCCGGAATATAATCGGCTACTCGTCCTCGGCCCAGTAATGGGCGGACCTGATCCAAGATCTCGGCTAAGAGTTGATCGCTTAATTCAGTTTGCATGGCGAGACTATCGACTCCACGGGGCACAGACCGTGCCATCACGCTTAAGGTTACTACAGACGCGCTCTCCTCGACGAGGCCGTGTGCGCCCAGGCCGACAGGGTTAGGGTTGGGGGCGGGGCGACAGGAGAACCTCAGAGAGAACGAAATACAGAAGGGATAGGGCGCCACCGCAGGGGCGGCGCCGGTGCGAGGGCGTTATTCCCACCACACATCAAACAGGTCGCTGACTACCACGTCCAGCATCCCTTGGCCTTCCAGCCAGCCCTTGATCAGTTGACGCTGCTCATCGCTGCATCGACCGATCTGTTGCAGGCAGATCAACCCTTCCCAGCGCAGGTAGCCGCTGCCGTCAAAGGCCAACCCCTGCGGTTCGATCACTTCATCGATCAGGCGATCGAGTACAGCATCGACCGTCTCAACCGGCGTACCCTCGGCAAAACGCCAACTGACGCTAAAGCCCACTTCCTGAAACTCGTCAATGTGCAGCTTTTTGCGCAGACGACGACTACGATTTTTCGCCATTACTCTACCCTCTCAAACATCAGGTCCCAGTTGCCATGCCCCAGACGCTGACCGCGCAGTTCAAACTTAGTGACCGGACGCGAGTCAGGACGTGGGACATAGGTATTATCGTCGGACAGGTTGCGATAGCCCGGCGCATGATTCATTACTTCCAGCATATGCTCGGCATAGTTTTCCCAGTCGGTCGCCATGTGGAACACGCCACCGACCTTCAGCTTGCCACGGATGCGCTCGGCGAAAGCGGGCTGCACGATACGGCGCTTATGATGGCGCGCCTTATGCCACGGATCGGGGAAAAACAGCTGCACCATATCCAGCGAGGCGTCGGGGATCATCCGCTCTAACACCTCGACGGCATCGTGACACATCACGCGCAGGTTATTCACCCCCGCCTCATGCGCCGACGCCAGGCAGGCGCCCACGCCCGGCGAATGCACCTCAATACCGAGGAAGTCGCGCTCCGGGTGTTGCTCTGCCATGGTGACCAGCGAGGCCCCCATGCCGAAACCGATCTCCAACACCACCGGCGCCTGACGGCCGAACAGTGTCGGCAGATCCAGCGCTTCGGGCGTAAACTCGACACCCATCAGCGGCCAGTACTGTTCTAACGCCAGTTGCTGCCCTTTGGTCAGGCGCCCCTGACGGCGTACAAAGCTACGAATCCGGCGTATGGCACGGCCGTTTTCATCAAATTCCGCTGTGATCACTTCATTCATGTCGTGTTTCATCTACCTGGATAGTCAAAGTCAGGGCATTATGCAAAGTTACCCCATTTACACAAGCGCTGATTTTACCAGCAACCCACAGACTACGGGGAAAATCGCGCTATCTATAGTAAAATTTTATAATACGCCTCGTTCATCTAACGCGCCCATCGCGTGCGGCCGCTCGCCAAGATCCGGTTTACAGCTTGCTCCGGCTGTGCTGCAATCCAGTCCCGCGCTGCGGCGCAACCGAATAGAGTGAGGACATGACTGGTTTATGATGCAGGCGCAACCCTTCGCCCAGGCCGTTCTAGCCTGGTATGCACGCTTCGGGCGTAAGACCCTGCCGTGGCAAAATCCTAAGACGCCCTATCGGGTATGGCTCTCCGAGGTGATGCTACAACAGACCCAGGTCGCAACGGTTCTCCCCTATTTCCAACGCTTTATTCAACGCTTCCCCGACGTGCAGGCCTTGGCCGAGGCGCCGTTAGACGAGGTGCTACACCTGTGGACCGGGCTGGGCTACTATGCCCGCGCACGGAACCTGCACAAGGCGGCCCAAACCATTGTCGCCCAGTACGGCGGCGAGTTTCCTCGCGAGTTCGATCAGGTAGCTGCCCTGCCGGGGATTGGTCGTTCCACCGCCGGGGCGATCCTCTCTTTGTCGCTCGGCCAGCATCATCCGATCTTGGACGGCAACGTCAAGCGGGTGCTGGCACGCTGCTATGCCGTCGCCGGGTGGCCGGGGAAGAAAGAGGTCGAAAAGCGCCTATGGCAACTGAGCGCTCAGGTGACACCGGCCGACGGTGTCAGTCAATTTAACCAGGCGATGATGGATCTGGGCGCCCTGGTCTGTACCCGTAGCCGTCCCAAATGCGAGTTGTGTCCGCTTAGCAGCGGCTGTCTAGCCTACGCCAACGGCGATTGGGCCGCCTACCCGGGGAAAAAACCCAAACAGACCCTACCGGAACGCCAAGCCTATCTGTTGCTGCTGCAACACGAAGGTCAGGTCTGGTTACAGCAGCGTCCGGCCAGCGGGCTGTGGGGAGGGCTATTCTGCTTTCCCCAGTTCGATAACGCGGCGGCGCTGCACGCGCACCTGCGCCAATTAGGGCAGGACCCCGCGGCGGCGCAAGTCCTGACTGCGTTTCGCCACACGTTTAGCCATTTTCATTTGGATATCATCCCGGTATGGTCGCACTATGCTCCGGCAGCGGCCTGCATGGATGACGGTGCGGGACTCTGGTATAACTTAGCGCAGCCACCCTCCGTAGGGCTGGCGGCACCTACCGAGTGCCTTTTACAGCAACTACCGCTACAGCCGACGGTCAAGGACCGTGACGCTGATACGCAGCATGAGGAGTAAGCATGAGTAGAACCGTGTTTTGTACTTTCTTGAATCGTGAAGCCGAGGGGCTAGATTTTCAGAGCTATCCCGGCGATCTGGGTAAGCGCATCTATGACCATATCTCCAAGGAGGCGTGGGGGCAGTGGATGGCCAAACAGACCATGCTGATCAATGAGAAAAAATTGAATATGATGAACCCGGACGACCGCAGTCTATTGGCGCGGGAAATGGAGAAGTTCCTGTTCGAAGGCCACGACGTCCACATCGAAGGCTATACGCCGCCGAGTCAGTAAAACCGGGCGCAGATGCGCCCTGATGTCATTCAGATATGGCTGTTACCATGAAGAAAGTCCTTGCGCTGGCGTTAATCGCCCCGTTGCTGATCTCGTGCTCCAGCAAGAAGCCCGAGCGCGACACCGAAGAATATATTAAAGATACCAACGGGTTTGATATTCTGATGGGGCAGTTCGCCCACAACATCGAGAATATCTGGGGGATTAACGAGGTGTTGATCGCCGGTCCCAAGGACTATGTGAAATATAGCGATCAATATCTGACCCGTAGCCACATCAACTTTGAGACCGGTCAGATCACCATCGAGACCATCGCCACCCTCGATCCAACGGAAAGCCTGCGCCAGGCCATCGTCACCACCCTGTTGATGGGCGATGATCCCAGCGCCATCGACCTCTATTCTGATGCGAACGACATCAAGCCAAGCCGCGAACCGTTCCTCTACGGCCAGGTGCTGGACAATACCGGGCAGCCGATTCGCTGGTCTGGGCGGGCCAATAACTTTGCCAACTACCTGCTGCAGAACAAGCTGATGAAACGCAGCTCTGGGCTGCATGTGATCTACTCAGTGACCATTCAGCTGGTACCTAACCACCTGGATAAACGCGCGCACAAGTACCTGGGCATGATACGCCGCGCCTCCGAACGTTATGGCGTCGACGAATCGCTGATCTTGGCGATCATGCAGACCGAATCTAGCTTCAACCCCTACGCCGTCAGCCGCTCCGACGCACTGGGATTGATGCAGGTGATGCAACATACCGCCGGTAAGGATGTCTTCGTCTCGAAAGGCAAATGGGGCACGCCAAGTCGCAGCTACCTGTTCGATCCGGAGAAAAACATCGACACCGGTACCGCCTACCTGGCGATCTTGCAGAATAACTACCTGGGCGGCATTCAGAATCCGACCTCGCGTCGCTATGCGGTGATCACCGCCTACAACGGCGGGGCGGGCAGCGTGCTGCGTATCTTCTCCAGTGACAAGGGGCAGGCGGTCAACATCATCAACCAGATGTCGCCCGGTGACGTGTATGAGGCGTTGACCCAGCGCCACCCCTCAGCGGAGTCGCGCCGTTATCTATACAAGGTCAACAACACACAGAAGAACTACCGCCGTATCCGCTGAGGAAGCGACGTCACTCATGCGCGTGGTGATGAGGGTGAGCGTGGTCATGCCCCTCGCCCTCATCCCCCGGCACCACCACCAATTTACCGTGGCGCACCCCGCGTTCGGCGATCACCTGCTCGGCGAAACGCGTGACCTCGGTACCCGCCCCTTTTAACAGCGAGACCTCCAGACAACTGCCGTGATCCAGATGGACATGCAGGCTAGCCAGGGAAAGATCGTGGTGATCATGGAAGGTACGCGTTAAGCGTTTCGAGAGCTCGCGCGACTCATGATCGTAGACATAGAACAACGCCGCCACGCAATTGGCGCTCTGCGTCGGCACATCCGTCATGCTCTGTAGCCCGGCGCGCGCCAGATCGCGGATCGCCTCAGAGCGATTCTGGTAGTTACGCGCCTTGATGATGGCGTCGATCTCTGCCATCAGATCGTCGTCGAGAGAGAGGGTTACGCGTTGCATCATTCTGCTCCTGTCACGGGTTAATGGGGTGCAGTATGACAAAGATTCGGCCATGAAAAAACCGGCGTACAGGGCGTGACGCCGGTTGATCGTTCCCCACAGGGTACGCTAGGGCCAAGCGCGCCGATTATGCCTGCTTATCACGCATCTCGAAGCGCGGCGAGACAAAGCCATACAGCGTCCAACCGAGGAAGGTGGCGATCGCCCCCCACATCATCGCCTGCTCGCCGGAGGCGTAGAGCGCGTAGAAGCTATACAAGGCACCGACCAACGCCAAGATGTTGGGCAAGCGCGCCTTGGCCGGATCGATCCCCGCGATACGCTGAATGATCATCAACGCCGCCATCGACAAGATATAAGGGATCAGATTGGTCACCACCGCCAAGTTGACCAGCACGTTGAACTGCGCATTCAACGACGGGCTGATGGTCATCAGCGACAGGATCGTCTGGATCGTCACGATGGTCAGCATCCCCTTCACCGGCGCGCCAGACTGGGTGATCTTACGGAAGATCCCTGGGAAGTAGCCCTCATCGGCAGAGGACTTGAACACCTGAGCGATGGTGAACTGCCAGCCCAACAACGAGCCACAGCATGACATCACCATCAACGCCATGATGATCTTACCGACGGTCGGGTTAAACATCTGGGCGAAGGCCATGCCGAATGGGGCGGTAGAGTTGGCCAGATCCATGTTCGGCACGATCCCGGCGATCACGTTAGTGGAGACGATGTAAATCACCGCCGCCCCCAGCGTACCGCCAAGCACCGCGATCGGTACGTTCCGTTCCGGGTTCTCCACCACATCGGTGTTGGCGCAGGCGGACTCCAGCCCCAAGAAGGCCCACAGGGTCATGGCGATGGAGGAGCCGATGGCCTCGAAAGTCGGATAATGGTGCGGGTTCCAGGAGCCGATATACAGCGAGGGACTAAACCAGAACCAGCCGATGAGGGAGATCCCGACCACCGGGATGATCACCCCCCACACCGTCACGCTGCTGATGCGCCCGGTGATGCGCGCCCCACCGAAGTTAGCGGCGGTACACAGCCACAACACCCCGATGGTCGCCAGGCAGATCCCCAGCGGACTCAACGTCGCGCCGATCAGCTCCGTACCGTAGCCGACGGCGGAGATGGCGATGGCCACGTTGGCGATCAGGAGGGAGACGCCGTAGGTGTAGTTGGCCATGAAGTTGCCGGACTTGCCGAAGGCGTACTCGGCGTAGCCCCCCATCCCACCCGACTTGCGACTGTACATACCGCACTTGGCGAAGGCATAAGCCAGGGCCATCGAACCGAGGGCCGTCACCAGCCAGGAGACGATGGAGATGGTGCCCACCTCCGCCAGTTTGGTCGGCAGCATGATGATCCCTGATCCCATCATATTGACCGCCGTCAGGATGGTGAGCTGCACCACACCCATTTTATTGCCACTAGAGGTACTCATAATCACACACTCTCTCTAGCGCGCGAGAAGCCTCGACTCCCCGCGACGCATCGTTAGTGGAAAAATCACTTAGCCCAGTTGATCGCTGGCCGTTTTAGGGTTTGATGACATAGCCGTAGGCACGGGTTCGACCATCGGCATCCTGCTGGAGGTAGACCCCCTGCAGTTCCGGGGCGAAGCCGGGCAACAGGTTGATGCCCTCTTCCAACGCCAGGAAGTAGCGCTGTACCGCGCCACCCCAGATCTCGCCCGGGACGACACACAACACCCCCGGCGGGTAGGGCAGCGCCCCTTCCGCCGCGATGCGCCCCTCGATCTGCGCCAGCGCCACCAGCTCGACCTCGCCGCGCACGAAGGCGATGTTGGCCTGCTGCGGGTTCATCGCCACACGTGGGAAGTGCGCCTTACGGAACATCTCCTTCTGCAACTGCTTCACGTCGTGGCTGACATACAGGTCATGCATCTCCTGGCACAGTTGGCGCAGGGTGTAGCCCCGGTAACGGGCTTCATGGGCCTGGTAGATCGAAGGCAGGACCTCGGCCAACGGGGCGTCTTGCTCCAGCAGGCGTTCGAAGCGGGCGATCTGCGCCACCAGGTGCTGCATCTTGGCCAGATCCTCCGCCGGAGTGAGCAGGAACAGGATCGAGTTAAGGTCGCACTTCTCCGGCACGATGCCGTTTTCCCGCAGGAAGTTGGCCAGGATGGTGGCCGGCACCCCAAAGGCCTGGTATTCGCCGCTCTTGGCGTCGATGCCGGGCGTGGTCAGCATCAGCTTGCAGGGATCGACGAAGTACTGGTGCGCGGCATAGCCGTCGAAGGCGTGCCAGCGCTCACCGGGGATGAAGTCGAAGAAGCGCAGATCGTTGGCCATCTCCTCGGTGTCGAACGATTCCCACGGGCGGCCATCGACCGTCTCCGGGACGAAGGGGCGGATATGGTGGCAGGTTTGCAACAGCAGCTTGCGCGTCTCGATCCCGAGGCGTACGCACTCCATCCACATGCGTTTCCCGCTCTCCCCGGCATGCATGCGCGCGTTGACGTCCAGGGCAGCGAACAGCGGGTAGAACGGGCTGGTGGAGGCGTGCATCATGAAGGCGTTATTCAGCCGTTTATGGTTGACGTAGCGCGCCTGTCCCTTGATGTGGCGGTCTTTCTTGTGGATCTGCGAGGTCTGGGAGAAACCGGCCTGCTGCTTGTGGACCGACTGGGTGACCAGGATCCCCGGATCGTTCTCGTTCAACTCCAGCAACAGCGGCGAGCACTCTTTCATCATCGGAATAAACTGCTCGTAGCCGACCCAGGCGGAGTCGAACAGGATGTAGTCGCACAGGTGACCTATCTTGTCGACCACCTGGCGGGCGTTGTAGATGGTGCCGTCGTAGGTGCCGAGCTGGATCACCGCCAGGCGGAACGGTCGCCGCTCGCCAGCCCGCTCCGGTGCCACTTCACGCACCAGATCGCGCAGGTAGTTCTCGTCAAAGCAGTGTGCGTCGATGCCCCCAATAAAACCGAACGGGTTGCGTGCGGTCTCCAGGTAGACCGGCGTGGCGCCGGCCTGAATCAATGCGCCGTGGTGGTTAGATTTATGATTATTACGGTCGAACAGCACCAGATCACCGGGCGTTAATAGGGCGTTGAGCACCACCTTGTTGGAGGAGGAGGTGCCGTTGAGCACGAAGTAGGTTTTGTCGGCATTGAACACCTGGGCGGCGTGTTGCTGAGCGGCGCAAGGCGCCCCCTCATGGATCAGCAGATCGCCCATCGAGACGTCGGCGTTACACAGATCGGAGCGGAATAGCGTCTCCCCGAAGTAGTCGAAGAATTGGCGACCGCTGGGATGACGGCGGAAGAACTGGCCGCCTTGGTGCCCCGGGCAGTCGAAGGCGGCGTTGCCCTGTTGCACATAAGCCTTGAGGCTGCCAAAAAAGGGCGGCAACAGGGCGGCCTCATATTTCTGCGCGGCACTTTCCAATTGTTTGCCATAGAAATCCTGGTTGCCATCGTCGCAGGTAAATACCCCGGCGAGGCGTGGCAAATAATCGGCGGGCAGATTCTCGTCGCAGTGTAACGCGGCGAAGACCGGCAAGCCGAAGGCACTCTGTTCGATCTTGTCTAACTCACCGGCGAGGATATCGGCGACGGAGAGCACCACCGCCGCGACCTCGCAGAGGTCACTATTATTTAGCGCCACAATCGGACGCATGGTATGGAAACAGTCCATAGCGTTATGGCTAGAGGCAATTTTTAAATTTGACATATTATTCATTCTCATTGATTTATTTTAGACAAAATAACCCTCTGGATTTAAATTTCATTAAATCCATCAACCGCTATATTTTCTTATGGCAATATCAGCCCGTGATGATTTTATGATGACAAATCACCGGCAGGGAAAAGCGCCATAAACGATAGCCCGAAGTAAGCTACCGATGACATACATTTATCGTGGATTATCAATAATAAGCTGTAGGTATACCCTTCCCGGGGATACGCTCCCCGCGGGTATAGCAACAGATTAAGACATGACATGCCGCGATAACGGATGTCATGAAAGAGGGAGAGTTATCTAGCGTTAAAGAGATGAAAATCAAAACAGCTGCGGTGCGCCATCATCATCAGATGGGTTACCCGCCGGATATGCGGCCAAAACCGATTATTATTTTCCATTTTTATTTCCTCTTTCCTCGGAAACTAAACTTATTGTAATGGTTCATTCTGCCGCTACCGTGATATATATCACTAATGATTAGCCAGCATAGCAGCGACTTAATCTAGCTAAGGCATAAAAACGCATAGTAATGCACCACTCTATAGCCGCGGATTTAGCGTGAAAGAAGAATTGCAATCATGCTATTTATCTCAAAGACAATTATTATTGTCTAGCGCCCCCAGTGTTATTTAAATTACATTAACAAATTAAACAAAAAGCCAACAAAAGAATAGTGATTAAAAATCTATTTATTATGGATAAATAAGCAAAAACATAATTTGGTATTTATGAGAGTTATGTGATCGATATCACAGCAATGCCTATCATCACGTAGGATCCTCCTACTCTACTGCCATCCTGCATAGCATCGATCATGGGCAGCGGCTCGTGCAAGAAATAGGCACTCAGGCGCTATGGCGTGAAATAACGTTGACGCCAGCATGAGAATCGGGTTTAATGCGCTCCGTTGCCCGGATAGCTCAGTCGGTAGAGCAGGGGATTGAAAATCCCCGTGTCCTTGGTTCGATTCCGAGTCCGGGCACCACTTATTCAGAAAACCCTGCCTTATGGCGGGGTTTTTGCTTTTGGCGCTATCGGGTAGCACCATCCCTTGCTTAGCGTCAGCGCATCTATCTTTTCAGTCATCCATCGCTCAACTGACGGTGCTGGAGAAGATCATCTAACGCCATGTAGAAGAGACCCGCGCCTGGACAACATGAACGGCACACGGCGTCACGCTAACTCGATATCCTTGCAGCCAAAACACCACGTTATGATAAAACCGGCAAGGTAAGAGAGCCGTATGCTGGCGACATAAACGGCCATCTCCGCAACGATACCTCGTTGAGAGGTCATCAGGGGAATGGTGAGCAAACCGGAAGGGCCGAATACCGTATTCAAACCGACCGGTAGCCCCAGCCAGGCAACCCGGCCGATAAATAAGCCCCCACCCGCCCCGCCCAAGCAGGCCGTCACGAATGGCTTAACACACGATAAGGTCACGCCCTAGATCAGCGATTCGCCAATGCCTAACCAACCGGGAAAGAGAGCACCTTTAATTTGATCGCTGTGGGGGTTTGGGCCTGGGTCATGATATTAGGTCCTCGACAAGGCCTGACGAATAAAGCCGTGATGCCGTGCCAACATCGCGCTGGCCTCCTCGGCTGATACGCCGCTCAGTAACATCAGAATGGCGGTCTTACAGTGACGATCACAGGCGTTGAGCGCCGCCTCGGCCTGATGTAAGTCACACTCCGTCGCCGCCATCACGATATTCACCTGGCGCTGGAGCAGCTTGGCGTTGGTCGCCGCCACATCCACCATCAAGTTACCGTACACCTTGCCACTACGGATCATCGCCCCGGTGGTGATCATATTCAGCACCAGCTTCTGTGCGGTTCCCGCCTTCATCCGCGAAGAGCCCGTCACCACCTCCGCGCCGACCACCGGCTCGATAGCAATATCGGCCGCTAGGCTCATCTCACTGCCGGGATTACAAACGATCGCCGCTACCGTCGCGCCTTGTTGCTTCGCGTATACCATGGCGCCCAACACATAAGGCGTACGTCCGCTGGCCGCGATACCCACCAACACATCCCGTGACGTAAAGTGAAGATCGCGGAGATCCTGCGCCCCCTGATCACGATCGTCTTCGGCGTTCTCCACCGCCGCCAGGATCGCCGGGTGACCTCCCGCGATCAGCCCCACCACCTGCTGCGCCGGCGTACCATAGGTAGGCGGACACTCACTGGCATCGAGGATGCCAAGGCGTCCCGACGTTCCAGCACCACAATAGATCAGGCGACCGCCCTGAGCGAAGGCCTCGACCACCTTATCCACCAACTCGGCTACCTGCGGTAGGGTTGCCTCGACCGCTGGTGCGACCCGCTGGTCCTCCGCATTGATCACGCGCAACATCGCCAAGGTAGACAGGGTATCGATCGCCGCACTGGCCGGGTTGCGACTCTCCGTCACCATCTGGTTTAAATTAATCTTCATCGACACGCTCATAGAAATTCGTCATGACGTTAGGGTATGGAACATTTTATGCCTTCAAAGTGAGAATAATCACGGAAAATCATCCCAAGACAGACAGGAGTAGAGAGCGGAAGGGAGTAAAAAATATATTTATCATCAATGTATTACTAAAATAGTTTGGCGGCCTCATTACGCAAGATGGCCCCCCAACGGGAGGCCATCCATAGTACGCTCAGGGAAATGAGAGCTCACTCAACGGTAGAGATAATTTATCCACGGTAAGCAGATAAACAGGTAGGCCAACAGGTTCACCAAGCCAAAGATGGCCCCCAGGCGCCAGAAGTCTTTCGAGGGCAGATAGCCGCTGCCGAAGTAGATCGGGCTGGGACCGGTGCCGTAAGGGGTGATGATCCCCATGATGCCCAACGACAGGGACATCGCCAGAGAAAAGGCCATCATGTTGATACCATGAATATCCATCGCCGCCGCGATCATGACCGGGACCAAGGCCGTAGCATGCGCGGTAGTACTGGCAAAGAAATAGTGCAGCAGGTAGAAACACAGCAATAGCGAGACGCAGGCGACATCGACCGACATCCCATTCAGGTAATGAGAGATCAGTAACCCGAACCAGTGAACAAAGCCGACGGCAGAGAGGCCCGAGGCCAATGAGACTAACGTACCGAACCAGAACAGGGTATTCCAGGCGGCTTTATTCCCGATCACGTCATCCCAGGTGATCACGTTACTCACCAGCATCAGTGCGATGACCAACAAGGCTGCAATGGCAGAATTGATAAAGCCAGAACCAAACACCCACATCAGCAGGGCTAGAACCACGAATACCAGCAGGAGTTTCTCGCGCCGTGACAACCCCCCCAGGTTTGCCAGCTCTTGCTTCGCCCATTTAGGGACTTCATCATTCACCTTCACCTCCGGCGTATACAGCCAATAGCCGAGCAACGGTGTCAGTAGCCACAACACAATGCCGCACGGTAAAAAGGCGATAAACCAACTTCCCCACGAGATCTGTAGGCCCGTCATCTGATTGATCAGTGCACTGGATAGCAAGTTTGGCGCGAGGGCAGAGAGGAACATCGAGCTGGTCACACAGGTGATCGAGATGGAGACCCACATCAAGTAGGAACCGATACGCCGCGCACTGGGATCGTTCGGCTTGGAGTCATAGAGTGGGGGGAGATTACTGATCACCGGATAGATGGTGCCGGCGCTACGTGCCGTGTTCGACGGCGTAAAGGGGGCCAGGACCAGATCGGCGATGGCGATGGCATAACCCAGCGTCAGCGAGCGACGCCCTAGCGACTTGACCAACATCAAGGAGATGCGGCGCCCCAGCCCGGTCTTCTCATACCCTAAGGCAAACATAAAGGCGCTGAAGATCAACCATACCGTGGAGTTCGAGAATCCGGAAACCGCCCACTTAAAGGCCGCCGAAGTCGCATGGAAGTGTGCCGCTGTCAGCTGTTCCGGGGAGAACAACACCCAGCGGCCCAATCCCGCAATGATCACCACGGCGATTAAGCCAATCACCGCGCCGGGCAACGGCTCCAGAATCAACCCCACGATCGAGCCGATAAAAATCGCAAAATAGAGCCAGGCGTGATGACTCAGCCCCGCCGGGGCCGGGAGACAAGCCAGTGCCGCCCCAACCACAAAAGGTATCAATAACAAATAACCTTTTTTCATACTAAACCTCAGCGAAAAAATAAATAACAGCATTACGCCAATAATGACGAACAGAATGCTAGCGGCGTTATCCCCACGTGTAGCGGCAGACGCGGATCGATAGCGATCAGTCATACTGACGCGCTCACGTCATTTCTCCCTAATGACGTGATGGTGGATAATATGGCTAGCAATTTCACGATTAATCTAAATAGGGTGTATCTCGCCTTATCCTATAGCGCCAATCTGTGGTCTTCCGCCATAGCGGTGTGTACACGCCGAATCGACGTCAATAAATAACCATGAGTGACGCAGGATAATAGCCACTCACCGCACCAGGCGTGCCGTGAGATAAATAGATAACAAAGCTATTCAAGAATAATATGGGTGCTGTGCATCCCCAACATCGATACATATTTCAACAACAGACTAGCTGTATCAACGCGAGAAATAGTGTGAGGCCATTTCTAATCTATTACATTACTCTCGACCATAATGACAGTCAGAAAATATTTGTAAGTAAATCGCCATCTCTGTATCGCTTTATCATCGAGTGAATGCTTACATACAACTAAATAGGCGCTATGCCGCGGCTAAAGCCATACTGTCGGAGCAAGTAGCTAAGGCCGACTCAGCGGCCTCGCTGGTCTCTTCCCCTCATATTTGAGATGTTGTGGAGAGGCTACCGACCCAGCGATTCCACCTCTCGCACCCAAATCTATTGATGATTATTTGTATTTTTACTTTCTTTACCAACTCGCGGGAATGCATATCTTGATCCGTTGGTGCGGAAAGAAATCCTGCCACCGTGAAGTGGAAAATATCACGATCAGCTCACAATAAAGAAAGCATTTACTTTGCTTAAATAAATAATGAAATATTCTTATAATGGAATCACTAAGTTAGCCATTTAGCGAAAAATCTTAGTGAGACAGAAACACGCTCCTTAAGTGGCAAAAGCAAAAAATAACAATCATCACCACTGGCTAATTCTGTCATTTATACTATTTAGTAAATTGGCAACGTTTTGTAATTAGCGAAGTAACGCGATATTGTAAAAAGGAAAAGTCAGCGACTAACAAACTGATAACATTAACGGTGGCGAGCACTATTTTATCAGCTCACCGTTGGTTATGTGGCCTCGCAGACAAAATGCATCATCGATATATAAAAAGGTGTCGATATGAGTAATCAAGCATTAGACCCAAAAAACTCGCGTGTGTTACAAAATTGGGATCCCGAAGACGACAACTTCTGGAAAACGACCGGGAGTGGCATCGCCAAACGCAATCTCTGGGTATCAGTATACTGCCTCGTGTTAGCGTTCTGTATCTGGATGGTATTCAGCTCCGTCGTTATTAAACTTAACCACATCGGATTTAACTTCACTACCAACCAGCTCTTCTGGTTAGCCGCCTTACCCTCTATCTCCGGCGCTATTCTGCGTATTCCCTTCTCCTTCGTCGTCCCGATCTTCGGCGGACGGCGCTGGACCACGCTCAGTACCGTGTTACTGCTGATCCCCAGCATCTGGCTGGGTCTCGCTATCCAAGATCCGCACACCTCCTTCTACTCCTTCGCCTGTATCGCCATCCTATGCGGTATCGGCGGTGGTAACTTCGCCTCCAGCATGGCGAATATCAGCTTCTTCTTTCCCAAACGGCTACAAGGTTACGGGCTGGGGATCAACGGCGGGTTAGGTGATGGTGGGATCGGGGTGGTCCAACTGTGCGTCCCGTTGGTCATCGGTTTCAGCTTGTTCGGTAGCCTAGGCGGCGCCCCACAGCAGGTCGACCACAGTACGGTCATCTGGCTGCAAAACGCCGCTTTCCTCTGGATCCCCTTTATCCTCGTTGGTTGCCTAGCCTCCTGGTTTATGATGAATGATATCGACGGGATGCAGTCTTCACTCTCTTCACAGTTCGTCATCCTGGGGAAAAAAGATACCTGGATCACCAGCCTGATTTACCTGGCGACCTTCGGCTCGTTTGTCGGCTTCTCCGCCGGTTTCGCCCTGTTGACCAAGACCCAATTCCCGGAAATCAACATCATCGACTACGCCTTCGTCGGGCCATTGCTGGGGGCAATCGCTCGCCCGATCGGCGGCAAGCTCTCCGATAAGTTCAGCGGCTACCGCATCACCCAAGTCGCCTTCCTGTTTATGATCGTGTTCAGCCTGCTGATCGTGCCAACCTTACCGGGTGAAAACGGTAACGGCTCCTTCATCCTGTTCTACATCGTGTTTATGGGGTTGTTCATCTTCACCAACCTCGGCAGTGGCTCCAGCTTCCAACTGATCTCACAGATCTTCCATCAGAAATCGGCGCAAGAGGCCCAGCAGCAAGGCATGCAGGGAAAACGCATCGACCAATATGCAGACGTGATGAGTTCGGCGGCGCTGGGCTTCACCTCCGCGATCGGTGCCTTCGGCGGCTTTATCATTCCTAAGGCGTTCGGTAGTGCCATCAGCCTGACACACTCCGTCCTATTGCCGCTGATCTGCTTCGCTGTGTTTTACCTGCTATGCATGATCGTCACCTGGCTCGCCTATGGACGGCACCATTAATCGCCTGGGGAAACTGACATGAGCACCTTTCTAAAAAAGATCCGCTATTTCACCGCCGGGAAACCCATCGCGGCTAACGCCCATGAGCTGTACATGCGGGATGACTCCGCCTGGGAGCAGAGTTACCGTAGCCGCTGGCAATACGACAAGGTGGTGCGCTCCACACATGGCGTCAACTGCACGGGCTCCTGTAGCTGGAAAATCTATGTCAAAAGCGGGCTAATCACCTGGGAGACGCAGTACACCGACTACCCGGAAACGCCCATCGATCTGCCTAACCATGAACCGCGTGGCTGCCCGCGCGGGGCCAGTTACTCCTGGTATATCTACAGCGCCAACCGGATTAAATACCCGCTGATGCGTCAGGCGCTGCGTGATTTGTGGCGTGAGCAACGGGCGCAACACCCAGATGCGGTCGATGCCTGGCAAGCCATTTTGGACGATCCTGAACTGGGGCAACGTTACAAGCGCGAGCGGGGTATGGGGGGACTGGTGCGTGTCTCTTGGCAAGAGGCCAACGAGCTGATCGCAGCGGCCAACATCGCCACCATCAAGCGCTTCGGCCCTGACCGCGTCGCTGGCTTTTCGCCGATCCCCGCTCATGCCATGTTGTCATTTGCCTCAGGCTCTCGTTACCTGTCGCTGATCGGCGGTACCTGCCTAAGCTTCTACGACTGGTACTGCGATCTGCCCCCCTCCTCACCACAAACCTGGGGGGAGCAGACCGACGTCCCAGAATCCGCCGACTGGTATAACGCCCAATATCTGGTGATGTGGGGTTCCAACGTCCCGCAAACCCGTACGCCAGACGCTCACTTTATGACCGAGGCGCGTTACAACGGTACCAAGGTCGTCGCCGTCAGCGCCGACTACGCAGAAAACTGCAAGTTTGCCGATGAATGGGTGGCGCCACGCGCCGGGAGCGATGCCGCCTTGGCCCTCGCCCTAGGACAGGTGATCCTACAGCAGTTCTATCTGCAGCAACCCTGCGACTACTTCATCAACTACGCCAAACGCTTCACCGACTTCCCGACACTGGTGATGCTCACCCCTTGTACTCAGCGGGAGAATAGCTACCGCTCGGGACGCTACCTGCGCGCCGCAGATCTGGCGCAATGGGCCGCACAACCGTTGGCCCAATGGAAGACGCTGGCGTTAGACCAAGGATCGCACCAGATCGTGTTGCCACGTGGCTCGGCGGGCTTCCGCTGGGATCGCAGCGGCCAATGGAACACGGCTCAGCAGGATGCGCTCAGCGGGGCGACGATCGATCCCCTGCTTAGCCTCGCCGAATTGGGCGAGGGCGAAGTCTGTATTGTGCAGCCCGATTTCAGCGCCCCGGCCGATCGGGACGCCTATACCTTGGGACGCGTCCCGGTACACTGGATCACCAATGCCGAGGGGGAACGTATCCCCGTCGCCACGGTCTTCGACCTGATGTTGGCGCACTATGGCCTTCGGCCCGCCGACGGCAGCGCGCCATCCGAGGATGCCCCCTGCTCCCCAGCCTGGGCTGAAGCCATTACCGGCGTACCACGCCAGCAGATCACCCGTCTAGCGCAAGAGTTTGCCAACAACGCCAGACTGACCCATGGCCGCTCGCTGATCATCGTCGGCGCGGGGATCAACCACTGGTTCCATAGCGACATGACCTACCGCAGCATCATCAACGTGCTGATGATGTGCGGCACCATCGGCGTCAATGGTGGCGGCTGGGCACACTATGTCGGCCAGGAGAAGCTACGACCGCTGGCCGGTTGGGCGCCGATCGCCCTCGGAGGGGACTGGCAAAGCCCCGCTCGACTGATGAACGGCACCTCCTTCTTCTATAATCACAGCAGTCAGTGGCGCTACGAAAACGTCGACGCCCACTCGCTACTCTCCCCCCTGGCCGAGCGTGATCAGTTCCCCCATAGCCTGATCGACTTCAACGTCATCGCCGAGCGTCTCGGCTGGCTACCCTCTTCACCCCAGTTGGATCGTAACCCGCTCACCCTGGCCGCCGAGGCGGCGGACGGCGACGTTAAGGCCTCGGTCGAACAGGCGCTGAAGGCGGGGACATTACATATCGCCAGCGAAGATCCCGATGCGCCGGGTAACTATCCTCGCGTACTATTCGTCTGGCGTGCCAACCTGCTCGGCTCCTCCAGCAAGGGACATGAGTACTTTCTCAAACATTTGCTGGGCACCCATCACGGGGTGATGGAGCAAGATCTGCAGGAGAAGGGACTCCCCTTACCGCAACAACTCACCTGGCGCGACAGCGTCGAAGGCAAGCTCGATCTGTTGGTTACCCTCGACTTCCGCATGTCGACCACCTGCCTCTATTCGGATGTGATCCTGCCGTCGGCGACCTGGTATGAGAAGGAAGATCTGAGCAGTACCGACATGCATCCCTATGTACACCCCTTTACTCGCGCCATCGACCCGATGTGGGAGGCTCGCGCCGACTGGGATATCTTCAAGGGGATCGCCCAACAGTTCTCCGTCCTCTGCTCCGGTCATCTGGGCAAGGAACGCGATGTGATGCTGACCCCGCTGCTGCACGACTCTCCGGCCGAACTGGGCCAGGCTTGTGGTGTTCGCGACTGGAAACGAGATCCGCAGGCCTTCATCGCCGGGAAGACCGCGCCCGCCATCAACGTCGTCGAGCGCGACTATCCGCAGACCTACTTCAAATATACCCATCTCGGCCCGGCGCTGGCGGCGCATGGCAATGGTGGCAAGGGGGTCCATTGGGATACTCAGCCAGAGATCGCGGAATTATGCGCCCGCCACGGTAGCGAGAGCCTGGAGGGGGTCGGCCCCTGTGCCAACATGCAAGATGCCACCCAGGCATTAGAGGCCATCCTCACCCTGGCTCCAGAGACCAACGGCCAGGTGGCCGATCGCGCCTGGCGTGATCTGGCGGCGAAGACCGGCCAGCCCGCCATCGCCGAGTTGGCGGCGGATAAGAAAGGGGTGCACTACCGCTTCGCCGATATCCAGCGCCAACCGGGGCGTGTGATCGCCAGTCCGCTGTGGTCCGGCATCGACAGCGATCAACATGCCTACACCGCCGGTAGCCTGAACATCACCCACGCGGTGCCATGGCGCACCCTAACCGGTCGTCAGCAGGCCTATCAAGATCATGCCTGGATGCAGGCGTTCGGTGAAAACTTCCCTTGCTATAAGCCACCGTTGGATACCCAGAGCTGCCGTAGCGTGCGGCAGCACAATGACAACGGCCAGCCGGAGCTGGTGTTGAACTTTGGCACGGCCCACCAGAAGTGGGGGATCCACTCCACCTATACCGATAACCAAATCATGCAGACCCTCTCGCGTGGGGGACCGCTGATCTGGATCAGCGAGCACGACGCACAACGCGCCAACATCGCCGACAACGACTGGGTCGAGCTGTTTAATGCCAACGGTGCCATGGTGGCGCGGGCGGTCGTCAGCCAGCGCATTCCCGCCGGGTTGGCGCTGATGTATCACGCGCAGGAGCGCACGCTGAACATGCCGCTCTCCGAGGTCACCGGCGAACGCGGGGGGATCCACAACTCCATCACCCGGATTTGCCCCAACCCGATCCATATGATCGGCGGCTATGCCCACCTGTCCTGGGGCTACAACTATTACGGCACCATCGGCTCCAACCGGGACGAGACGGTGATTATTCGCAAGCTCAGCCAGGTCGAGTGGGACTGATACCGATCGGGAAGAGGGAGAAAAAAATGAAAATTCGTGCACAGATTTCCATGGTGCTAAACCTCGACAAGTGCATCGGTTGTCACACCTGTTCGGTGGTGTGCAAGAACGTCTGGACCAGCCGTGAAGGTATCGAATACGGCTGGTTCAACAACGTCGAAACCAAACCCGGACGCGGTTTCCCCCGTGATTGGGAGGATCAGGAGAAGTGGCATGGCGGCTGGCAACGAACCGCCAGCGGGCTGACACCCCGTATGGGCGGCAAGCTGAGTCTGCTGGCCAAGATCTTCGCTAACCCCCATATGCCGTCGATCGAAGACTATTACGAGCCTTACTCGTTCGACTATGCCCATCTGCATACGGCCCCGGCCGGGGCGCGCCACCAGCCGACGGCACGGCCCTACTCACTGCTCACCGGCAAGACCCTAGAGAAGATCGAGGGGAGTGCCAACTGGGAGGACGATCTGGGCGGGGAGGCTCATGTCCGCCAGGGCGATCCGAACCTAGAGGGGTTGGACAAGCAGCTGTACGCTCAGTTCGAGCAGACCTTCATGATGTACCTGCCGCGTTTGTGCGAGCACTGCCTCAATCCCGCCTGCGTCGCCTCCTGCCCCAGCGGCGCCATCTACAAACGTGCCGAGGATGGAGTGGTACTGATCAACCAAGATCAGTGCCGTGGCTGGCGTATGTGTGTCAGCGCCTGCCCCTACAAGAAGATCTACTACAACTGGAAGAGTGGTAAATCGGAGAAGTGCATCTTCTGCTATCCACGTATCGAGGCGGGGTTACCGACCCTGTGCTCGGAGAGTTGCGTCGGGCGCATCCGTTACATCGGCGTGATGCTGTACGATGCCGAGGCCATCCCCGAGGCCGCCGCGGTAGAGGATCCACACGAGTTGTACCAAGCGCAGATGCGACTATTCCTCGATCCACACGACGCGCAAGTGATCGAACAGGCACGCCGCGACGGTATCAGCGACGATATCCTAGAACACGCCCAGCGCTCACCGGTCTACCGCCTGATCAAGGAGTGGCAACTGGCGCTGCCTCTGCATCCCGAGTTCCGCACCCTGCCGATGGTCTGGTATGTGCCGCCCTTATCGCCGATCCGTTTCGACGATCAAACCTTGGCGACACCGCACGACATCCGTCTGGCGGAGTTGGAACAGATGCGTATTCCCATTCACTATCTCGCTAAGCTGTTGTGTGCCGGCGATCGCCAACCGGTTGAGCGCGCCTTGACGCGGTTGATCGCCCTCCGCCACTACCGCCGTAGTCTACTCAGCCCCCAAGCGCCGCAATGGCTACAACAGGCAGATCTGAGTAGTGAGCAGGCCGAGGCGATGTACCGCCTGCTGGCCCTGGCGCCCTACCATGAGCGCTTCGTCATCCCGACCGGCATGCATCAACCGGCGAGTGGCCATGAATACATCGAGCACGGCAGTTGTGGCTTCAGCTTCAACACGCCGCACGATGTCGCGGGAACCAATTTGACCGGGTACCGCCCCGACGATCGTCTGGTCATCAACCTGCGGAGTAAGGAGTAAGCCATGCTAAGCCTGTTAATTGTGGCGCGCCTGCTGGAGTACCCCGATGAGGCGCTGTGGCAGGCACGTGACGAGCTGGAGAGTGCACTCACCCAGTGTCCCGAGTTGGCCGAGGCGGATCGTACGCGGCTGGCCGACTTTATCCGCCATTACTATCACGCACCGCTGGCGACCCGCCAGAGTGAGTACGTCGCGCAGTTCGACCATACTCGACGCTGCGCCCTGTACCTATGTGAACATCAGTTGGCCGAATCCAAGACCCGTGGCCAGGCGATGGTCAACATCCTCCAACATTATCAGCAGGCGGCGCTCACTCCCGCGGTACGTGAGCTCCCCGACTATCTGCCAATGGTGCTGGAGTTTGCCTATCTACAGGATCAAACCACCCCCGGAGAGGGACTGCGTATCCTGACGCAGATCGTGGAGGTGGCGCAAATCCTCTACCGGCGCACGAAGGCGGGACGCTACGGTGTGCTGTTTCTGCTGCTGTTGCATCTCGCCGGACAGCAGGCGGATGCACAAGATGAGACGGTGACGGCGCCGGATATCGATGCCGAATGGGAGCGGGCACACGCGCCAGCCCGCGTCGAATTGCCCGCCCTGCCGCCCGAGCACGCGGCGACGGTGCATTATCTCAACCTGGGGCGATAAGGAGGATTGTATGTCTGCGCTATCCTATTTTTTATTTAACATCTACCCCTATATCGCCATCACGGTGTTAGTGCTGGGTTGCCTCTACCGCTTCGACTATGGTCAGTACACCTGGAAGAGTGGATCCTCGTTGCTGATGGCCAACGGCCGCTATAGCCGCTATGCCCTCAACCTGTTCCACGTCGGCATGTTAGGCGTCTTCTTCGGCCACGTCGTCGGCCTACTGACGCCACGCTCCTGGTATCAGGCCTATATCTCCGACCAGACCCACCAGATACTGGAGCTGATCGCCGGCAGCTTCTTCGGCACGCTGTTGTTGATCGGGGCGTTCATGCTACTGGCCCGCCGCCTGTTCAATCCCCGCGTGGCCGCCACCTCCTCCTTCTCTGACAAGCTGATCCTGACGCTGCTGGTGATCCAGATCTGCCTGGGCATGCTGACGATCCCGATCGATCTGCTGCATCCCTCTGGCACCACCCTACAGAGTCTGATCAGTTGGAGTCAGGGGATCGTCACCTTCCGTCCCGATCCGGCGCGTTATCTACAAGGGGTCGACTGGCTGTTCAAGGTACATATGGTCCTAGGGCTGACCATCTTCCTCATCTTCCCCTTCACCCGTCTGGTGCATATTTGCAGCCTGCCGATCGGCTACGTACTGCGCCGCCGCCAGGTGGTGAAGACACTGCGTTAATCCTCGCGACGACGGCGCCCTCAGGCGCCGTCTACCCTGCGCGCTACTCGATCACGCCACAGGCCATGCGGGCACCGCCACCCCCTAACGCATGTGGGTGGTCGTCATAATTATCGCCCCCTGCATGCACCATCAATGCATGCCCTTTCAGTTGCGCCAGCGACTTCAAGCGTGGGGCCAGCACCGCGTAGTCTGCCGTGCCATCCGCGTTGACGACCAGCCCAGGTAGATCACCCAGGTGTCCGGCATCACTATACGGTCCCAAATGCTTGCCACGTTTCTCGGGGTCCCAATGCCCGCCCGCCATCAGCGCAGCAACCGGTTTGCCCTCTTTGGCCCCCGGCAGGCAGCTGGCGTTCTCATGCACATGAAAACCATGCACCCCCGGTGCTAAACCGTGGAGCTTGGGCGTCAACAACAGGCCATAAGGGGTTTCACTGATGACCACCTCGCCGAGCGCCGCGCCGTCCCCCATGGTCGTCGCTTCCTTCACGGGCACGGTGAGTGAGGCGGCATAGGCCGTTCCGCTCAATAATGCACCTACTATTGCCAATCCAATGATTTTATTCATTATATCCTCTCCTGCTTCTCGTGTTTTCCCTATACTCCCTAGCGCGATAACAATGAATAAATCATTTAATAACAAAACAATCAATCTATTTACATAATAATCGGAAGCCCGCTAACGGACTTCTCCACGCGGATCGGTGTCACCGATCAACACATCAATCCCTTCGATCACCGCCGCGCTGGCCGCCTCCATCTGCGCCAACGCCGACCTCATCGCCTCAAAATCTCCCGCCGCGAAGGCGGAGAGCGCTCGCTGACCCGAGCGATGTACCGCGGCATGGGGACGTTCTAATGCTCGGAAGGCGGGATGTTCACCGAATAGCTGTTGCCCCTCTCCGCCGTAGTACCATTTTCCCAAACGGCACGACTGATGATCATTCATCGTCGCTTGGCGATCTCGGTTAAAAAGATAATGGTAGACCTGATACTTCCAGATAATGTGATCCAGTTTGACCGTATTGAGGAACTGCTGAATGGCGATAGCGCGAATGATCTGCTGCATATAACCGGCACGCTCGATCACCTGCTCTAGTGACTGACGCGATTGCATCACCTCCCGCTGGATGTGATTGATCAACGCTTGAATGCTCGCCACGCTATCACAGACTTGGCCAGCGCGTTCGGCAATGGCGCGACTCAACCCAGCGATCTGGCTGGCATGCTGTTTCACCTCGCTCGCCAGATGCTTAATCTCTTTGACGATCACCGTAAAACCACGCCCCAATTCACCAACATGCGCCGCCTCAATCGCCGAGTTAATCGCTAATAAATTAGTTTGATTAGAGAGGCGATGAATATCCTCCACACTGTAATTAATCTCCGCCACCGTCTCTTGTAACGCCGCACTAATCTGGATTTCTTGCTGCGCGCGGGTGCCAATTTCCGCCACCAACTTCTCCAACGCATGCATACTGTCGTAGGCTTGATGGTTCTTGGCATTCAGCGCGTCAATAACCTGCTGCTCCTGTTGCAAGCGCTCGCTGGAACTTAATAAGGTATTACGGATCGTAGTAATACTGTCGAGCCCGGAGAGCATACAATGGCATAAGGTATGTTCGTAGTCGGCAGGTGAATCGGGTAATGACGGAGGGAGGGTAGACAGCGCGCATTCGGCAGCGCTGTCGCCGTGATCGGTAGAAGCTGGCGGCGCCGTTATTATATCTGAGGTCGCAAATAAATTTATTATTTTCTTATACATATCATTCCCTAACTGGATATTTATCAGCGATGGTTAATAAAATGATTATCCTTTGATTATGCTGTATAAATAATCATCAGCCAGCGCCACTGTCAATCAATCCAGGTGTGAAATGAAGTGCTGTTAATCGCATATTGAGTACATCACTTGGAATCTCCTGTATTAACAAAAATCAGGCCTCTCCTATCAGCAATTTCCTCGTAATCAATCGCACTATTTATCGTTTTATTTTTCACTTACTCCGGAGTGGCGCACAAATTGTGTACGCGCTTCTCCACACGGCCTTAAGCTGTGGCACCATACGACATACTCCTCATCACCCGAGCCATTCGCTGACCTCGCATCACGACGATTCTTTCTACATAAACGGCGGACATCCACATAATTGCACTGATGCAAATTCGTACAATCTAATTTCTTAAAATTATATGAAAGTTATTTTCATAGCCTAATAGACTAACTCCGCGCCCTTAATCCTCAGACTATGATAGGTCTCATGTGGATAAATTATCACCACCCGTCAACTCGTTAGTTAGAATAATCCTAGGAATGAGGCATATTATTTTTAACTAAAGCTAAACGCTCGATACACTTTATTTTTTATCATTGATTTTATTGAATAAAAATAATTTCAATTTTTAGATTTTGCTGGCTATCATTATCAGGCGTGTTCTTTTTTTGTGACATAGGTCACTTGCTAGCGCCTCTGTCACGCAAAGACTAATAATTCAGGAATCCATCATGAAAGCATTTACTAAACTGGCTCTGTTCGTCGGTCTGGTTTCCGGCGCCACCCTGGCTAACGCCGCTGGTCTCGATAACACGGGCTACTATGCCGGTGCCAAAATGGGTATCAGTGCCGAGCATCTGTTCAATCAGGACGACGTCGACGGTCATGGCATGAGCAACGATAACAAGGGCGTCGGTAACGCCGGCCTCGTTTTCGGTTATAACTTCGCCAACCAGTTTAACCTGCCGGTACGCGCCGAGTTGGATTACACCTTCCGTGCTCATGCGACCTCTAGCCACACCAACGATCAGGGTATGACCAACGACAGCCGTCTGGGCCTGCAGACCCTGATGGTGAACGGTTACTACGACATCAAGACCGGAACCGACTTCACGCCGTATATCGGCGCCGGCATCGGTTATGCGAACGTCAGCCTGAAAAATGATCTGGACGGCGACAACGTACAGAGCAACAGCAACAACTTCGCCTGGAGCGTCGGCACTGGGGTGATCTACAACGTGAATCCGCGTCTGGATCTAGACCTGGGCTACAAATACCTGGACGCAGGCAAAGCCACCGCGGGTAACTCCCAAGCTAAAGTGGCCACCCACGACTTCACCCTGGGTGTGAACTACTACTTCTAATCGACCGACCCACAGCCGCCTCATGCGGCGAACGGTGCCCGGTAACGAAAAACGGCTCCCTGAGGGAGCCGTTTTTTATGCCGCGAAGACGCCGCGTTCAGCCATCATCGTCCGCAGCCGAGCAAATACCGGCCCGACACGTAGACCATTATGCTCATACTCGCTGGTGATCCACGTCTGCAGATTACCGATTTGCGCCGCACTCTCCAGCGACAATGTCACATCGACATACATATCATGGTAATACACCGCCGCCATCACCGGCACCGTGTTATCACGCAGCCGCTCGACATCATACAACGCGGGCCAGGACTCACGCTCGGCCAGTAATGTCGCCGCCGCCCGGAAGGGACGCAGGGACTGCATCTGTTCGAACATCCAGGGATAGATCATCTCACCACTCAGCAGGGGAGCGCTAAGCTGTGGCGAGAAGGCTGGCAAGGTATCGCGTACCCGTTGCGCGGCCCAGCGGGTCGCGCCGCTGGTTGCATCGGCGTAGATGCTCTCATGCAACACGGCATACAACGGATTATCGGCGAAGCCGCTACGCTGCATCACCTGGTTAAGGAACGTATCACTCAGCTCCCCTTCAGCATTGAAGGCCTCGTCGAACAACCACAACAGACGCTCCTCGCCTTCGCTCATCCCCAGATCCAATCCCAAGGTCAACAGGCGCTCTACGCTGAGCAGATCACCATCGGGTAGGTAGACGGCCTGCTCACGCAGCAACGCAACGATACGGTCGAGTTGCGCGCGCGCCTGGGGATAACGGCTAAAGAAGTGTTGGTTACGCCGTGCCAGCTGACGATAGGTCGCCGCATAGAGACGCTCGGCGTTGGGAACCATCGCCGGCAGACCGCCGGTGATGTAACAGGCGTGTAGCCCCTGTGGCGCGAGAGAGAGATAACTCAGCGTAATGAAGCCACCATAGCTCTGACCTAGCGTCGTCCAAGGGCGGCCACCAAAACAGTGTAAACGCAGGTATTCCGCATCATGCACAATGGCGTCTGCCCGGAAATGGCTTAGATATTCCGCCGCCTGTGATGGGGTCATATCGCGTAATGTGCTGGCTTCGACTCGACTGCTGTTACCCGTGCCACGCTGATCCATTAGGATCACCCGGTAATCACGCAACGCCTCAGCCAACCAGCCGCTACGGCTGGTCGGACGCGGGCACTTGCCGCCCGGCCCACCTTGTAAAAATAACAGGCAAGGTAACGCCTCCGTTGCGTGCTCCAAGCCGCACAACTCACGGGCGAAGAGGGTGATACGCCGCCCATCATCGGGGTTACGCCAATTCAGCGGCACCTCGACACGGTATTCACGTACCGCCATACCCGGTAGCGTAAATGCTCGTTCAATCATCTTAAGACACTCCTTGGCTGGCGGGACGCCGCACAGTGCCGGCCCGCGCCTTAGCTTACAGTTCTGCGATGGGTAAACCGCCGTTGCGATAACGGCTCGCCTGATCGCTAGGGGTATTGCCGAAAAATCGTTTGTATTCACGGCTGAACTGCGACGGACTCTCATAACCGACACGATTCGCCGCCGTGCTGGCCTTCAAGCCATCATGCAGGATCATCATGCGCGCCTTATGTAGACGATAAGATTTAATGTACTGCAACGGTGAGGTCGCCGTCACCGCCTTAAAATTATGGTGAAATGACGAAATACTCATATTGACCGACTGAGCCAAACTATCGATGTTCAGGCTGCGGGCATAGTTTTGTTCGATCATCCGCAACGCCTTGGCGATCTGGCTAAAGTGGCTGTGGCGACTCGCCAAGGCGAATAAGGCATCGCCGCCCGCGCCGCATAGGGCGTGAAACAACATTTCACGCACGATCTGGGGGCCGAGCACGCGCGCCTGTAACGGTGTTTCCATCACCTCGACTAAGCGCTCGCAGGCGCACAGCATCGCCTCATCCAACGCCACCGAACGTACGCCATCGGCATGTGGGCGCCCGCTCGTGTGCAACCCGTCGCCGATGTCCATCAGCAAATCCTGCAACATTTGCATGTCAACCCGCAGCGCCAGACCGATCAACGGCTCCTGCGGCGTGGCGAACGTCTCGCATTCGCACGGTAACGGTAGCGTCATCAGCAGATAGTTACTGGGATCGTAGTGAAATACTCGCTCCCCTAAATAGCCGACTTTACGCCCCTGCAATATAATGATCAGGCTCGGCTGATACATGACCGGCGTACGCGGTTGATGTTCATTGACATAGATGAGGTTAACATGCTCGACCGGTGAAGACTTGACCCCCGGTTGCTGATGCAGGTGTTGTACCTGCGCGGCCAACTGTTTCCATCTATCGTCGATAACCATGTAACGCTCCCATCCGTTCTACTTAATTTGGCAATGATTTTGCCATTTTGATACGTTTTTCTACAGTGCTTTGCAGGAATAGGCAAACAACCAACAGAATTGGGCATTGAGCCGACTGCCCGAGGCGCTCACAATAACACTCAAATCACATCCCGGTGCTGATGCCGGACATATTCATGCTTTTTAGCAATACGAGTGAGGGTTGCATCATGGAAAACTTTGTTCTTCACACCCCGACGAAGATCCTGTTTGGTCAGGATCAGATTGCCAAGCTGCGCGACGAAATCCCGGAACAGGCACGCGTCCTGATTACCTACGGTGGGGGGAGTATCAAGCGTAACGGCGTGTTGGATCAGGTTCACGCCGCATTACATGGTCGCCAGGTCTTTGAGTTCGGTGGTATCGAACCAAACCCACACTACGAGACCCTGATGCAGGCGGTCGAGATGGTGCATAACGAGAAGATCGACTATCTGCTGGCTGTGGGCGGCGGTTCTGTCATCGACGGTACCAAGTTCATCGCCGCTGCCGCCGATTACGTCGGTGATCCGTGGCATATCATGGAAACCGTCGGTAGCGATGTCAGTCGCGCTATTCCGCTAGGCGTGGTGCTCACCCTGCCGGCGACCGGATCCGAGATGAATATGGGGGCGGTGATCACCCGTAGCGAGACCGGCGACAAACTGCACTTCATGTCGCCACATGTCATGCCACGCTTCGCCATCCTCGATCCGCAGGTGACTTATACGCTACCACCGCGCCAGATCGCCAACGGGGTGGTCGATGCCTTTGTCCACATCGTCGAGCAGTACCTGACCTATCCGGTGGATGCACGCGTGCAGGATCGCTTCGCCGAGGGGCTGCTGTTGACGTTGATCGAAGAGGGGCCGCGCGCGCTGCAAGATCCCGAGAATTATGCGGTACGTGCCAACATCATGTGGTGTGCCACCATGGCGCTCAACGGCCTGATCGGCGCTGGGGTGCCGCAAGACTGGTCGACACACATGCTCGGCCACGAACTGACCGCGATGCACGGGCTAGATCACGCCCAGACCCTGGCCATCGTATTGCCGAACGTATTACAACTGCAGCGTGAGAAGAAACATGCCAAGTTGTTGCAGTACGCCGAGCGTGTCTGGAACATCCGCAGCGGCAGCGACGAAGAACGCATCGATGCCGCCATCGCCGCCACCCGCGCGTTCTTCGAACAGATGGGAGTTAAGACCCGCCTGAGCGACTATGGCCTGGATGGCAGCAGCATCCCTGCCCTGCTCGATAAGCTACAGGCGCACCAGATGACTGCCCTGGGGGAACATGGCGACATCACGCTGGAGCAGAGCCGTCAGATCTACCTGGCGGCGCGCTAAGCGAGTACGCCAAACGCAACGGGCCGGCAATTGCCGGCCCGTTCTTTTTTTCTCTCGACCTCTCACGCCTCGTCGCCGATATACTCCATCGCGACGCGTGAGGTTAGCTTAGTGATCAGCTCATAGGCGCTGATACCGGTACAAGCCGCGACCTTCTCAACCGGCAATCCCGGCCCCCACATGATCACCTTATCACCCACGCGATCCTGGGCCTGCGGCCCCAGATCGACGGAGATCATGTCCATCGATACTCGCCCGACGATCGGCACCTCGCGTCCATTGATCAGCACAGGCGTTCCCGACGGCGCGCTACGCGGGTAACCGTCACCATAACCGATCGCGACCACGCCGAGACGCGTATCACACTCGGCCACCCAGGTACCACCATAACCAACCGGCTCGCCAGCCTTATGCTCGCGCACCGCGATCAGGCTAGACTGCAGGGTCATCGCCGGCTGGAGACCATAATGGTCGGCGGCTAAGGCCAGATCCGCCTGCGGTGAGACGCCGTACAGGATGATCCCTGGACGTACCATGTCGCGATGCGACTGTGGCCACAGCAGAATGCCACCGGAGGCGGCAATAGACTGGTCGCCCGGCTTACCTTGGACAAAGGCATCAAAGCAGGCCATCTGGGCCTCGGTTCGTCCACACTGTGGCTCATCGGCACGACTGAAGTGACTCATAAAGTTCACTGGCTGTGCCACGTTGGGACAGGCACACAACCGCTGGTAGAAGGCCTCCGCCTGTTCCGGGCGTACCCCAAGGCGATGCATACCCGTATCCAGCTTCATCCATACCTTAACCGGGCGCTCCAACTGGGCTTGTTCCAAGGCCTGCAACTGCTCTTCGCTGTGCACCGCGGTTTCAATGTTATTAGCCACCAGGACCGGTAGATCACTGGCGGAGAAAAAGCCCTCCAACAGCAGGATCGGTTTGACGATCCCACCGGAGCGCAGCATCAGGGCTTCACCGATACGCGCCACGCCATAGCAGTCGGCCTGATGCAGGGTATTGGCGGTCTCCAACAGACCGTGTCCATAGGCATTGGCCTTCACCACGGCGATAAGACGGCTGTGCGGCGCAAACGAGCGGATCTGCTGAAAGTTATGTCGCAGAGCGCGGCGATCAATGAGGGCGGTTGCCGCTTTCATGTTGCTTCCTTGATTCCATTAATGAGCTGAGTTGACTATCGGGTCGGGCATTCGGCGCCCGGCTCATGAAATTATTCCCCCGGGCGGCACGCGCGCCTACCTGGGGTGGATGCATCTGGCCGCCTAGGCGATCAGGCGATTAATCTTCATCGTTGTAGGCCGGGCCGGCGTAGTTATCGAAGCGCGACCATTGGCCATTAAAGGTCAGACGTACCGTGCCGATCGGGCCGTTACGCTGCTTTCCGAGGATGATCTCGGCGATCCCTTTGAGATCGCTGTTCTCGTGATAGACCTCATCACGGTAGATAAACATAATCAAGTCGGCATCCTGCTCGATAGAGCCCGATTCACGCAGGTCAGAGTTAACCGGGCGCTTATCGGCACGTTGCTCCAACGAACGGTTAAGCTGCGATAGCGCCACCACCGGGACCTGCAACTCTTTGGCCAATGCCTTGAGGGAGCGAGAAATCTCGGCGATCTCCAGGGTGCGGTTATCCGACAGCGACGGCACGCGCATCAGTTGCAGGTAGTCGATCATGATCAGGCTAAGACCATCATGCTCACGGAAAATACGACGCGCACGCGAACGCACCTCCGTCGGTGTCAGGCCGGAAGAGTCGTCAATATACATATTGCGCTTCTCCAACAGCAGCCCCATGGTACTGGAGATGCGAGCCCAATCTTCGTCGTCCAACTGACCGGTACGGATGCGTGTCTGATCGACTCGCGACAACGAGGCCAACATACGCATCATGATCTGCTCGCCGGGCATCTCCAGGCTGAAGATCAGCACCGGTTTCTCTTGGGTCATCGCCGCGTTTTCGCACAGGTTCATCGCGAAGGTGGTTTTCCCCATCGACGGACGTGCCGCCACGATGATCAGATCCGACTTTTGCAACCCAGCGGTCTTCTTATCCAGATCTTGGTAACCGGTGGAGACCCCGGTCACCCCATCATGCGGACGCTGATACAGTTGCTCGATGCGCGAGACGGTGTCTTCCAGGATGCGGTCGATGCTCTTCGGCCCCTCATCCTTGCTGGCGCGGTTCTCGGCGATCTGAAACACGCGCGACTCCGCCAGATCCAGCAGATCCTCGCTGCTGCGCCCCTGTGGATCGTAACCCGCATCGGCGATCTCGTTGGCAACGGCGATCATCTCGCGCACCACCGCCCGTTCACGCACGATGTCAGCATAGGCGTTAATGTTGGCAGCGCTGGGGGTGTTCTTCGCCAGCTCGGCCAGATAGGCGAAACCACCGACACTCTCCAGGTGGCCCTGCTGCTCCAGCGATTCGGAGAGGGTGATCAAATCGATCGGCCGCCCCAGCTCCAACAAGCGCTGCATCTCACCGAAGATCAGACGATGTGGACGGCTATAAAAGTCATTGCTCACCACGCGCTCGGCCACATGATCCCAGCGTTCGTTATCCAGCATTAGACCGCCCAGAACGGACTGTTCAGCCTCCAGAGAGTGCGGAGGTAGCTTGAGGCCCTCCATCTGGCGATCGCGGGGGGTCTCGCGGGATTTATTGCCGGGATTGTTACCTGCCATAGTGGGAATGCTTTACCTGTTGTGAGCCGTAGACGCGCGACAGTATAACCAATGCCAGCGCCGGACGCATGGAGTAAGTCGTAAGCAAGGACGAGAGAACGGATACCGCGGAGGAAGAGTCCGCACCGAATGGCGCGGACAGGTTAGCATGACGAAGCATACTCGGTGTCGCGCCGAGATCAGCGCAACACCTCCACACGATCGACATCGATGCTGACGCGCTCGGCGATATCCTTATCCACCGAGCCATACAGGCGTAGACGTGTCTGTGGCGTGGCATTCACGCCCCACCATACCTCCTGATCGATCTCGACCATCACATCGCCCTTAGCGTCCTGCAACAGATAATGCTGCCCACCGAGGCGGCTGACAATATGCCCCTCTAAAACGACCGGTTTATCATCCTGCATCCAACTATAACCATTAATCTCGGCGCTACTCACCGCCCCCATAACCGGACCACTAAATCCGCCTAGACTATAATTTTGCGTCATATTGTTGGTAAATGCGGCGCTAGCATTCATGCTAACCAGCAAGACGAATGCGCAGAGGCTAAACCTATACATAGCTATCATTGAAATCCTATTTTTAGATTAATAACAAGACAATGCGATTATCTCTGCTCCTTCTTAAAAAATTATTAAGTCGTAAGCTGAAAGTGGCGGAAATAATCCGATTTTAGTGTCATGAAAATAAGTACTACAGCCAACCATGACAGTTAGAAGAGTAAAATAATGGGGAGAATGACACGAGCCAATCATCTATAAAATGATCTACGGCCAATGGTACTTATTAGTACCCAGAGAAAATACTATTGAATAAACCTATTTTATAAATTAATTAATAAAGGCGAGGGTGAAGACTGAATATCCGTGTCATAACGAAAATCGGTGCGCCCCGGCCAACGCCCAGGCGCCCGTCATTAACGAGATTGTTGCGGTTTCTGCCAGGCGCGATACAGCCATACCGCCACCAGGATCAAGGCCAACCAGGGCAACACCTTGATCGCCAGCACGAATAGGCCTCCGAACAACCAAAACAGAATGGAGAACACCGCCAACACGACGATCACGCCCAGCAACGAGATGCCGGCCAGCAGCATCAACACAAAGAATCCCAGAAACATCATCACTTCAAACATCGCACGCTCTCCAGTTGGCGTCCTCAGATATCATGACTGGATAAATTCAAGAATCGTGCCAAGCTGGATATATTCATTAACTCATTGAGTTAACAAGTATCTACTCGACATGCGCGCGGCAGCGTGCCGCCGATCATGGTCAGACTCACCAATGATTAGGCAATTTGACTCGCCCTCATACGCCCCGTTCAGTCTGGGGCGCACATGGGATGGGGCGGGTTACTCCCCCCGCCGCTCGACGAAACGCAGCGCCTGTTCGACCACCGCGATATCCGCCCCCGGACGATGAGCGTTCTCACTCAGGTGACGGCGCCACTGGCGTGCCCCCGGGATCCCCTGGAACAACCCGAGAATATGGCGGGTAATGTGCCCCAGATACGTTCCCTGGGCGAGTTCACGCTCGATGTAGGGGTAGAGCGCGCGTACCACCGCGATGCTGTCGGGCACCGCCGCTGTCGCATCGAATAACTGGCGATCGACCTGCGCCAACATCCCGGGGTTATGATAGGCCTCACGTCCCACCATCACGCCGTCGACATGGCACAGATGCGCCTGCGCCTCCGCCAGACTCTTCACGCCGCCGTTGATGGCGATGGTCAACTGGGGAAAGTCCTGTTTGAGACGATACACCCGCGGATAATCCAGCGGCGGCACCTCACGATTCTCCTTGGGACTCAGCCCCGACAGCCATGCCTTGCGCGCATGGACGATAAAGGTGTCACACTCCCCCTGCCCGGCAATGGTGCCGATAAAGTCGCACAGAAACGCATAACTGTCCTGCTCGTCGATGCCGATACGGGTCTTGACCGTCACCGGGATCGATACCACGTCGCGCATCGCCTTGACGCAATCCGCCACCAGCTGCGCCTCGCCCATCAGGCAGGCGCCGAAACGACCATTCTGTACCCGATCCGATGGGCAGCCGACGTTAAGGTTGATCTCATCATAACCACGCGCCTCGGCCAACGCCGCGCAACGGGCCAGATCCGCCGGATTGCTACCGCCCAATTGCAGCGCCAGCGGATGCTCCTGCTCGCTATAGGCCAGATAGTCACCCTTACCGTGGATAATCGCGCCGGTGGTCACCATCTCGGTATACAGCAATGTCTGACGACTCAGTAAACGATGAAAGTAGCGGCAATGACGATCGGTCCAATCGAGCATCGGCGCGATGGAGAAACGCTGAGAAGGAAATTCACCCGAGCCCTGACGCTCACGGGATACGGTTGCTGGTTCAATCTGTTGTGCCTGAGTCATTACTCGCTGTCTTCCACTATCATGCAAAGCCTAATTGCCTACCGCCGCCTGACGGTGCCGGATTCCGCCCGGGGATCGCGCGGGCGGCGATTCTAGCATATCCGCACAGAAAAACCGCAGCCTGCACATACCCGACACGCTAACGCCTTGCCGCCAACACCTCAGCCCCCCGCGCTGCCAGCAAGCGGTGGCTCGCTCCACGCATCCACGCACGCTTCGCCATACGCCTCGCTCGGTAATAGAAAAATCTCCCGGATCAGATCGGTGCGATTAGGATCGAGCCCCAACTTTTTACTCAGGGCTCGCTTGCAGTAGACCACCGCCTGTTCATGCATCCCTAACAGACGAGCGGTAGTGGTGATGTTATTACGGTAATAGAGACTGATGAGTACCGAGGCTTCACGTAGCGTCACGCCCCGCTGATACAACGTCATAAAACCGAAAGCATTCAGACGTTCCCGTAGCGAGCCACGCCCTCCACGAGAGGCGGACACGCCACGCGAATACGGCAAAAAACACAGATCCAACGGGTGAAAACTACGACGCTGGGTATGACGATGAAAGGCATCGTAGCTAAAGGCGTAGGTCCCGGGGAAAAACTGACTGACCAGATGGGTTAAATAGCTTTCCCGTCGATTAATGATAATCACCGGTAGCATGCTGTGCCGACGGATATCATCCATGCCGTGCAATAAGCGTTCACGGCGCCAGTCCGTCATCAACAGCATGCCGGATGATTCGGCGCGATCCACGAATTCAGGCAACAGGGAAAGATCCGTTAGTTGAATAATCGTAGAGTGTGGCTGGTAAATTGCGCAGATTGCCTGGCGTAAAGGCCAACTCTCGATCGTCACGATAATATCCATATCCATTATTATCCTTTCCGTCGTCTGCGCATCGCGGGCGATCGTGCGGCGCTAGAGGTCCACCGCTAGACCTCTCTATCTATTTATCGCTCCGATCAATAATGTCAGTCCACCCCAGCCAACACTCAGCGGGCCCAGTCAAAAACCGACATTCATTTAGAACAGGAAAAATTACCCTGTCATCCAGTACGCGTCTGCCCATCCGGCGAAATAGCAACGATATTTAGGACAAGAAAACAACAAGGCTGACCCTCAACCGGCAACCCCTACAACCCCGGGGTGTAAGTTTATTGAGGTTCTTTATGCGAGGGGTGGACTTAAATACTAGCGGTGATATTCCAACCTCATCACGCGGCCGTGGCGTAGCAGATGTCACCTCGACAAAGGCGCCCATTACGAGACAGGTCCTAATTGTGGTAAAATCACGGTACGCTACTGGCAGGAAACCGCACTCATGACCACCCCAAATTTGCAGCGACTGTTAACCCAAGCCGAGCAGCTCTGTCGGCAGAGGAATGTCCGCCTCACGCCACAGCGGATGGAGGTACTACGCCTCATGGCCGCCCAGCAAGGCGCCATCAGCGCCTATGATCTGCTCGATCTGCTGCGTGTCTCCGAACCTCAAGCCAAGCCGCCGACTATTTATCGGGCGCTCGACTTCCTGCTGGAACAAGGCTTCATCCACAAGATCGAATCCACCAATAGCTACGTGATGTGCCACCACCTCGACGAACCGAGCCACATCTCGGCGTTACTCATCTGCCACCGCTGCGGTCAAGTGCATGAGCGTCCAGCCGATGCCCTGCAACAGCAACTGGCACTACTGGCACAACAGGCGGGATTTAGCGTGCAGCACAGTGTGATCGAGGCACATGGCCTCTGTCAGGCCTGTGCGCAACAGCCGGCAGAGACAGAGCCCGCGTCACACTAATCCCGCGTCTCCCGCCTCCTCCTACGTTGCCGAGGGGGAGGGAAACCAACGATCCTCGCGCCAACAGCGTCGCCAGATCAGCCACAGAGACAGGCCACGCAGCGTCAAAAAGACCGCCAGCGCCAACCATAAACCCTGATTACCCAGCCAGGGCACGCTCAACAATGTCAGGCCATAACCCAACGCGGCCAATGCCATGCTGTTACGCATATCCGCCCCACGCGTCGCACCGATGAATACCCCATCCAATAGGTAACACCACACCCCGAGTAACGGCAACACCATCTGCCAAGGAAGATAAGCGATCGCCAATGCGCGCACTTGGGGCAACGTCGTTAATAGCTCAATGATGTCACGGCCAAACAGGCCATAGGCGGCGGCAAATAGCAGGGCGACCATGCCGGCCTGACGGCAGGCGGCGCGCCATACCCGCTGCAATCCGGCGGCATCGCGCGCGCCATAAGCTCGACCAGAGTGTGCCTCAACCGCATAGGCGAAACCGTCGAGCGCGTAGGCGGTGAAGGTCAGCAGATTCATCAGCACCGCATTGACCGCGACCACGCTGGCCCCGAGACGCGCACCGATCACCGTCAGTGAGGCAAAGCAGATCTGCAATAGTAGCGAGCGCAGCATGATATCGCGGTTCAACGCCAGCAAACGGCGCAGATCGCCGCGCCAGGCGTGATGGAAATGTTCCCGCCGTAATCCACGCCGCCGCATGACATGCAGCAGCAACCCCACTCCCAATAACAGGGTGACGTAGTCGGCGATCAGGGTGGCCCACGCCGCACCGGCTACCTTCCAGCCCAGACCGACCACGAACCAGAGATCCAAAACGATGTTGACCAGGTTGCCCGTGACCAGCAGAAGGACCGGCGCCCGGGCATACTGCACCCCTAACAGCCAACCGAGGATCACCAGATTGGCCAAGGTCGCCGGGGCGCTCAGCCAACGAATGCTCATGAAGAGCTGCGCCTGAGCCTGAATTGCCGACTCGGCACCGACGATATGCAGAACCCATTCGATCAATGGGCCACGCAATACCACAATCGCGCCACCGGCCAGCAACGCCATGAGCAGGGGCTGAACCAAGGCTCGAGCCAGGGCCGGACGATCATCTGCGCCGTAGGCTTGAGCACATAGCCCGGTAGTACTCATACGCAAAAACAGCAATAACATGAACAGAAAGGTCGTCGCCATGCTGCCCACTGCTACCCCGCCCAGATAAACGGGTGAATCTAAATGGCCGATCACCGCCGTATCCACCACCCCCAGCAGGGGTACAGAGACATTGGATAGGATCATCGGCAACGCCAGGCGCCATAACGCCTTGTCCGCCTGCGGGAAACCTCGCATCCCTTCCCCTTATCAAGCTAGGCCGCGTTGACCGCGGCAAGCGCCATAAAAAAACCCCGCGCACTCGATGTCCGCGGGGTAGAGAAATGACGGTGTGAATCGGCCGAGTGGAGCCCAAACGGCCCAAGCCTGGGCGATTTAGATCCAGTCGCCGTTACGGATCACACCCACTGCCAGCCCCTCGATGGTGAAGTTCTGCTCGCGCAGATCGACGACGATGGGCTGAAAATCGCTATTTTCCGGCAACAATTGCACCACATTCCCCTGCTTTTTCAATCGTTTTACTGTGACTTCATCTTCAATGCGTGCCACAACAACCTGGCCGTTGCGTACATCCTGAGTCTTGTGCACCGCCAACAGATCGCCATCCAGGATGCCGATATCGCGCATCGACATGCCATTCACCCGCAACAGAAAATCGGCACTGGGTTTAAACAGCGAGGGGTCGACCTGGTAATACCCTTCGATATGTTGCTGCGCGAGCAAGGGTTCACCCGCGGCGACCTGACCGATCAAGGGCAAGCCAGACTCGTCCTCCATCAGCAGACGGATACCGCGTGAGGCGCCGGAGACAATCTCGATCACCCCCTTGCGCTGTAACGCTTTCAGGTGCTCCTCGGCAGCATTGGGCGAGCGGAAGCCGAGGCGCTGAGCGATCTCGGCACGCGTCGGCGGCATGCCGGTTTGCTCGATATGATCGCGAATCAGATCATAGACCTGCTGCTGCCTGGCCGTTAATGCTTTCATTCCGCCCCCTGTTCGTTTATACAGTTTTGCTGTGAGTATATACAGGTAGCGGATAATTTAAAACCGTGAAATACACAAAACCGCGGGCCCTGGGTGCGATCCCCGATAAGCCCCCAGCGCGCTATCAACGTCAATTTTTACTCTGTGCGCGGTAGATGCGCTGTGGGCGCCCCACCTTGCCGTAGACGATCTCTGCCACGATCTGTTGGCGTGCGGCGCAAAACTCTAGGTAACGGCGCGCCGTGGTACGGCTCAGCATCAAGCTCTGCGCCACGCTCTCTGCGGTATGGCGTGCCTGCTCATCGACGAATAACGCCTGCACCTTCTCCAGCGTCAAGGCATCGATGCCCACCGGCAGATCCTCTTTGCTGTCGCCGCGCGCATAGGCGTTATACATACTATCGATCTGACGTTGGCTGGCATTCTGGCGCCCACTGAGCATGGAGTGACGCTGCTGATAACGCTCCAACGTTTGTCCCAAACGTTCGTAGGCGATAGGCTTAATCAGATAGTCGAAGGCGCCGCTACGCACCGCCTCGGAAACGGTATTCATGTCGCTGGCAGCGGTTGTCAACACCACACCACCAGGGTAACGTTGTTGAGCCAACTCATGCAGGAGTTGTACCCCTACCCCATCGGGCAAATAGTTATCCAATAAGATTAAATCCGGGTGAAAGCTTTTAATCATCGCCCGAGCTTGCGCCAGATTACCGGCCAGCCACAGTTGACCACAGCCGGGGTGATTACGAATAAACTCCGCGTGCATCTCAGCCAGTGGAGTCTCATCCTCGACGATTAATATATTGATTTTATTCATGCTCACTCTTCACCTTCGGGATAAATACAGAAAATAGGGTGCCATAGGGCTGGTTATCCTCCAGCGTAATGGTGCCCCCGCAACGTCCCACATAGCGGGCAATCAGGTAAAGGCCGATACCATGTTCCCCCGGTTCCTCCACCTTGCTACTGACGCCCTGCTCAAAAATTTTATCTTTCAACACATCCGGCACGCCGCATCCTTGATCGGCGACCTCGATAATGACCTCCGCCCCCTCATCCGACAAGTACACCTCGACGCTCCCATTGCCCGCCGGGTTCTTCAGACTCGCATCGAAGGCGTTATCGAGCAGGTTGCCAAGCACCGCCGCGAATTCTGTACTATCTAAACCGCTGGGCAGGGCATGCAACTGGCTGCCTTCGACAATCGTCAAGGTCAGCCCCAACTCGCGCGCCCGATGCACTTTACCAAACAACAGACCGGCAACCACCTTATCGCTAAAGGCATCGCGCAGATGATCGATCAACTGCTGCTGCTCCTGCGAGGCTCCGCGCACCATCTCTAACGCACGATCGTACTCCTTCATCTGTAGCAACCCGCTGAGGGTCGACATCCAGTTAAGATGCTCATGACGCACGGTGCGCAGGCTATCGACATACTGCCGGATCTGCGTCAATTGCGCATTCAGCGTATTGATATCATCTTTACTACGGAAACTGATGATCGCCCCAAGCAGGGTATCACCATCGCCAGAACGGATAGTGGCCCGATTGGCGATCACGTTCAAACCATTAAAGGTCAGAATGGCATCGCGCCGATCTTCATCGATACGATCGGTAAAGAAATCTGCCGGTGAAACGACCTGACTAATCGGCTGCCCCAGCCACTGGCGTCCCGGGGCACTCAGCCCCAACATTTTGCGGGCATTGCGGTTTATTGCCGTGATCTGCCCCTCAGGATCGACGGCGATCAGCCCCTCGAATACCGCACCAAATAGCGCCTCCATCTGACGCACCACCTGCGCTATCTGACGTGGCTCCATGCCCATCATCTGCCGGCGAATATGGGCGGCGAACAGCCAAGATAGTAGCATCATCAACACCAGTACCCCGACAAAGACGCCCGCCATCGGCAGCAAGAAGTCGAGCCGCCAGCTGTCGATCTTACTCACCAGATAACCCAGGGAAATGACGCCAATCACCTTCCCCTGATGGTCGAAGATCGGCGTCTTGGCGCGCATCGCCATCCCCAGCGACCCTTTGCCTGAGATAAAGTAACTCTCTCCCCGTTCGAGGGCGCCCGGCTTATTAAACTGCATCTTATGGCCGATCTTGGCCGGATTCGGGTGGTACAAACGAATCGCGTTACGATCGCCGATGACCACATAATCGAAGTCGGTACCGGTCCCCAGGCGATCGGCAATCTGCGCTAATCGGTGAACATCACGATCCTTCACCCCATCGATAATGCTATCCATCGAGGCGATGATCTTGGCCTGGTTCATCGCCATGTCACGCACTTGCCTCGTCATGTAGTCTTCAAAACTCGCGGAGAGGTATTTACCCAAGGCAGCGAACAGACAGCAAGAAACCAATAGTAACAGGAGGAAAATACGCAATGGGAACGCCATACGGCGGAAAAAATTTACCGCATTACTCTTTGGCATTCTTACCATCGTCATCTCACCTTTTAAGACATTTCGATTACCTTTAACACCCTCAAATGTAACCGATTTGTTTCCAGACAAACTGTCCATAATGTTTTTCTACTTTGCAGATTATCGCTATTAAACTAATTACGCAAATAAAAACCAGCAAATAAAATTCTTTATTTAAAATTACGAAAATAAAAACTATTAAGGTAATTTAAAACTGCTTTCCGTTTGTGAATTAGGTCAAAAATTCTCGGTCAATTCCTAACTAGGATTAATTTAACCACAGCCAACGGTAATAAAAATAGGTGGAAAAGTTTTATTACCATTGATTGAAAATCAAAAGTTATTAAGTTGATAAAAGATACATTTATTTAACTTAGCCATGCTAACGCAGCGCAGGAATCCCTATGTTCAGCAATACTGTTTTCACCCAGGTTAAGCGCTCTGAGCAAAAAAGGATTGCCGATATCACTCAGTTTCTGCGTGAAAATGGACTTAATATAGATACTTCTGTAGAAATATTTATTTGCGCTATGCGTGATAACAAAATTATCGCCTGCGGTGGTATCGCTGGCGATATCATAAAATGCGTCGCCATCAGCGCATCGGCTCGCGGCGAGGGATTAGCCCTCACGCTGGCCACCGAGTTGGTCAACTTGGCTTATGATTTAGGTCGAAACAATCTTTTTATCTATACCAAAGAAGAAAATGAAGAGATGTTTCGCCAGTGCGGATTTGCCACCATTACCCGCGTTCCCGGGATTATGGTATTGATGGAGAACAGTAAAGTCCGCTTACAACGTTATGCCGAAAATTTAGCAACGCTACGCCACCCAGGGAAAAAAATCGGTGCCATCGTGATGAACGCCAATCCGTTCACCAACGGACACCGTTATCTTGTCCGACAGGCAGCCAGTCAGTGTGACTGGCTGCACCTCTTTTTAGTACGCGAAGATACCTCGCGTTTTTCTTATGAAGATCGTTTGGCGTTGGTGCGTGAAGGCGTGGGAGATATCACCAATCTCACACTGCACCCCGGCTCCGAATACATCATCTCTCGCGCCACCTTTCCCTGCTATTTCATCAAAGAGCAGGGCGTGGCCGACAACTGTTACACCGAAATCGATATCAAGATATTCCGGCAGTATCTGGCGCCGGCGTTGGGCATCACCCACCGTTTTGTCGGGACGGAACCCTTCTGTCCGGTTACCGCCAAATACAATCAGGATATGCGTTACTGGCTAGAGACACCGGCGTTGCCCTACCCGCCGATCCATCTGGTTGAAGTGGCTAGGCTGACCTATCACAACACCCCCATTTCTGCCTCCTGGGTACGCAAGCTGCTGGTACGCAAAGATCTTCCGGCAATCACCCCACTGGTACCCGAAGCGACCCGAGCCTATCTGGCACGCCTGATCGCCTCGATGCCGGCGGGTGTCGAGCGCCGACCCCAGGAATCCGTCTTAGTTACAGGTGACAAATGAAAATAAACCACGCAGCCGTCGCAGGCACCCTTGAGTCGAGCGACGTGATGGTGCGCATCGCGCCCATTGAAGACGACCAGGCCCTCGATCTGCAAATCAGTAGCAGTGTCGAAAAACAGTTTGGCGACGCCATCCGCGCCACCGTACTGGAGGTGCTCAACCAGCATCAGATCCGCGGCGTACAGCTGATCGTCGACGACAAAGGCGCCCTCGACTGTGTCCTACGCGCCCGTCTGGAAACCCTGTTGGCGCGTGCCGCCGACCTGGTCAGCCTGCCTTGGGAGGATCGCGCATGACACCGCAACAGAAAACTCGTACCCGCCGCAGCATGCTGTTTGTACCCGGCTCCAACGCCGCCATGCTGAGCAACGCCTTCATCTATAAGGCCGATGCCTTGATGTTCGACCTGGAAGACTCCGTGGTACTGCGCGAGAAAGATGCCGCACGCCGCCTGGTCTACCATGCGCTGCAACACCCACTGTACAACGACATCGAGACCATCGTGCGCGTCAACGCGTTGGACTCCGAGTTTGGCGTCGCCGATCTGGAAGCCGTGGTACGCGCCGGAGTCGATGTGGTGCGTCTGCCGAAAACCGACAGCGCCGAAGATGTCATCGCTATCGAAAATGAGATCGCACGCATCGAACGCGCCTGTGGACGTGAAGTGGGCAGCACTGGCCTGCTGGCCGCTATCGAATCCGCCCAAGGCATCACCCAGGCGGTGGCCATCGCCCACGCCTCACCACGCCTGATCGGTATCGCGCTCGGCGCCGAAGACTATGTACGCAACCTGCGTACCGAGCGTTCCCCGGAAGGGATCGAGCTGCTGTTCGCCCGTTGCAGCATCCTGCAAGCGGCTCGTTCGGCTGGCATCCAGGCCTTCGACACCGTCTACTCCGACGCCAATAACGATGAGGGTTTCCTGCGTGAAGCCTCTCACATCAAACAGTTGGGCTTTGACGGCAAGTCACTGATCAACCCGCGTCAGATCGAGTTGCTGCACAACCTGTACGCCCCGACCCAGAAAGAGGTCGATCACGCGCGTCTGGTGGTTGAAGCCGCCGAAGCCTCCGCTCGCGAAGGACGCGGCGTGGTTTCCCTGAACGGCAAGATGGTCGATAGCCCGGTTATCGAACGCGCGCGTCTGGTGCTTTCCCGCGCGGCCCTTTCCGGCATCCGTGAAGAATAAGGCGATAAAGATGACACAAGATACCCAACGAAACGCCCGCGTAACCGCCTTTAGCCAGCAGGATAGCGCGCTGCCGGCATTCAACGACGTCAGCAAGGCAGACTATCAACAACAGCGTCCGCGCGATCGCAAACTGTGCGGCGATCTGCAAGAAGCCATCCGCCGTAGCGGCCTGCGCGACGGTATGACTATCTCCTTCCACCACGCCTTCCGTGGCGGCGATCTGACCCTGAACCAGGTGATGGACGCCATCGCTGCCATGGGATTCAAAGATCTGACGCTGGCCTCCAGCTCCCTGAGCGATTGCCATGCGCCGTTGGTAGGCCACATTCGTAACGGCGTGGTACGCAAGATCTATACCTCCGGGCTGCGTGGCCCGCTGGCCGATGCCATCTCCCATGGTCTGCTCGACGAGCCGGTTCAGATCCACTCCCATGGTGGTCGCGTTCACCTGATCAATAGCGGTGAATTGAACATCGACGTCGCCTTCCTCGGAGTACCCGCCTGTGACGCCTTCGGTAACGCCAATGGCTACACCGGCAATGCCTGCTGCGGCTCGCTGGGCTATGCGCGCGCCGACGCTGAGGCCGCCAATAAAGTCGTCCTGTTGACCGAAGAAATCCTCGCTTATCCGCACAACCCGGCCAGCCTGACCCAGGATCAGGTCGATCTGATCGTCCAGGTCGAGCATGTCGGCGATGCCAGTAAGATCGGAGCCGACGCCACCCGCATGACCTCCAATCCGCGTGAGCTGCTAATCGCCCGCAGCGCAGCGGAAGTGATTGCTCACTCCGGTTACTTTAACGAAGGCTTCTCGTTGCAAACTGGCACCGGCGGTGCCTCACTGGCGGTCACGCGCTTCCTCGAAGACAAGATGCGCCGCGCCGACATCCGTGCCGACTTCGCCTTGGGTGGCATCACCTCCACCATCGTCGATCTGCACGAGAAGGGGTATATCCGTAAGCTGCTCGACGTACAGAGCTTTGACCGTGCCGCCGCTGGCTCTCTGGCGCGTAACCCGAACCACATCGAAATCAGCGCTAACCAGTACGCAAACTGGAGCTCCAAAGGCGCCGCCGTCGATCGTTTGGACGTAGTGGTGCTGAGTGCGCTGGAAGTGGACACTCACTTCAACGTCAACGTACTGACCGGATCCGACGGGGTACTACGTGGTGCCTCCGGTGGCCACTGCGATACCGCCATCGGCTCTGCGCTCTCCATCATCGTGGCGCCGCTGGTACGCGGGCGTATCCCGACTATCGTCGATAACGTGCTGACTTGCGTCACGCCGGGCTCCAGCATCGACATCCTGGTCACCGACCACGGTATCGCCGTCAACCCGGCACGTCCGGAGCTGGCACAGCGCCTCAGCGATGCCGGCATGCCACTGGTCAGCATCGAGTGGCTGCGTGATCGTGCCCTCTCTCTGACCGGTGAACCGAAGCCGATCGCCTTTACCGATAAGGCGGTCGCCGTGGTGCGTTATCGCGACGGCTCCGTCATCGACGTGGTTCGCCAGGTCAAGGAATAAGCGATGATGACCCTGCTCCCCGATTTGGCGACCAGCCATACCGTCACACTACCGGAACTGCTCCTCAGCCGTGAATGCAGGCAGTCTCGGCAGACGGCATGGCTGGCACGCCATACCTGTACGCTGATCTCCTTCACCGTGGTCGCCCCCGGCCCGGTCAAGGACAGCCCCCTGACCCGCAATCTCTTTAACGCCGGTATCGGGGCGCTGAATCAACTGGCACAGCGTCAGGCCTGGACCATCAGGGAGCAGCTCTCGCTGGACTTAGCCACCGGCCCGGAAGGGCTGATGGCCATCGCGGCGCCGGCCGACGTGGTCAAGCGGGCCACCATCGACTTAGAGCAGACCCATACCTTGGGTCGGCTATGGGATATCGATGTCCTGGCCCCCACCGGACAAATTCTGTCGCGTGGCGATTATCAGTTGCCCGCACGCCGCTGCCTGATTTGCCAGCGCCCCGCCGTGTTGTGCGCCCGCGAGCGCCGCCACAGCGTGGCTCAACTTATCGCTCACATGGAGGCATTGGTTCATGATGCCGCAGCTGACGCACGCTAATACCTCATCGGATACGCTCGAACGCCTCCGTGCCCACGCCAGTGAGCTGGGATGGCGCGCCATGCTGGCCGAAGTCAACCTGACGCCGAAGCCGGGCCTGGTCGATCGCCACAATAACGGCGCCCACTACGACATGGCGCACAGCGACTTCTTACGCAGTGCCGATGCCATCGCCCCCTGGCTATCTCGCTTCGTCGAATATGGCGCCGCCAGCGCCGCCCTGGAGGCCAGCGATGCACTCGCGGGATTACGGGCGCTTGGCCAAGCCTGTGAAGCAGACATGTTCCGCGCCACCGCCGGGGTCAACACCCATAAGGGCAGCATCTTTTCGCTCGGCTTGTTGTGCGCCGCCATCGGGCGTAGCCACCAACGCGGCCACGACCTTACACCCGAACGCCTATGCGACTATGCGGCGCAATTCTGTCGTGGTCTGGTAACGCGCGAATTGGCGGCATTGTCTGTCGATCAGGCCAGCACGGCAGGTCAGCGTCTCTTCGTCACCTTGGGGATCACTGGTGCCCGTGGTGAGGCCGAGGCGGGCTATCCCCTGGTTCGGCAATTGGCGCTTCCCCATTATCGGCAGCTACTGACCTGCGGGCGTGATCCGGAATTAGCCTTGCTCGATACCCTGCTGCTGCTGATGGCGCATAACCAGGACACCAATGTTGCCGCACGGGGGGGGATCGACGGACTGCGTTGGATACGGCAATACGCCACCACCCTGCTCGCGAGCGGGGGTATCTGCACGCCAGACGATCTACTGGCGCTGCACCGTTTTGATAAAGAGTGTATCGACCGCCATTTGAGCCCGGGCGGCAGTGCGGATCTCCTGATCCTGACCTGGTTTCTGGCTCATCTCTGTTACCCGATTTTGCAAGCTGAACATTAAAAAATATCATCCTTACCGGAGTCATCAGTTATGTCCAAAGAGAAAATAGGGAAACTACTCGCGCCCCTCGTGGTGATGGGGATTATGTTTATGATCCCAGTCCCCGATGGCATGCCGCCGCAGGCCTGGCATTACTTTGCCGTGTTTGTCGCCATGATCGTCGGGATGATCCTCGAACCCATCCCGGCGACCGCTATCAGTTTCATCGCCGTAACCATCGTCGTCATCGGTAATCAGTTCCTGCTGTTCAACCCTGCAGAATTGGCCGATCCCGCCTTCAACGCCAGTAAGCAGGCGCTGAAATGGGGGCTGGCAGGCTTCTCCAGCACCACCGTGTGGTTGGTGTTCGGGGCCTTCATTTTTGCCCTCGGGTATGAGGTCAGCGGCCTGGGGCGGCGCATCGCCCTTTTGCTGGTTAAATTCATGGGTAAGCGAACGCTTACTCTTGGTTATGCCATTGTTATCATTGATATCCTTCTGGCACCCTTTACACCGTCCAACACCGCGCGTACCGGTGGCACCGTCTTCCCGGTGATCAAAAACCTACCGCCGCTGTTCGACTCTCACCCCAACGATCCCTCCTCACGCCGCATCGGTAGCTACCTGATGTGGATGATGGTAATCAGTACCAGCATCAGCTCCTCCATGTTCGTTACCGGGGCGGCGCCGAACGTACTGGGTATCGAATTCGTGAACAAGATCGCCGGTATCCAGATCTCATGGACACAGTGGTTCCTCGGCTTCTTGCCCGTCGGCCTGCTACTGCTGGTGGTCGCGCCATGGCTCTCTTACGTACTGTACAAGCCGACCGTCACCCACAGTGAGCAGGTCGCCACCTGGGCCGGTGGTGCGCTGAAAGAGATGGGTGCCTTGACCCGTCGCGAAATCACGCTGATCTGCCTGGTCCTGTTGAGCCTGGCCTTGTGGGTCTTCGGCGGTAAATTCATCAACGCTACTGCGGTTGCGTTGCTCGCCGTCGCCCTGATGCTGGCATTGCATGTGGTGCCGTGGAAAGATGTCACCAAGTACAGCGGCGCCTGGAACACCCTGGTCAACCTGTCTACTTTGGTGGTCATGGCCAACGGCCTGACCCGCTCAGGCTTCATCGAATGGTTTGCCAAAACCATGGGTGCCCATCTGGCCAACTTCTCACCGACCGCAACGGTGATCGCCCTGGTGCTGGTGTTCTACTTCGCTCACTACCTGTTCGCCAGCTTGACCGCACACACCGCGACCATGCTGCCGGTGATCCTGGCCGTCGGCCAGAGCATCCCGGGTGTACCGATGGATCAACTGTGCCTGCTGCTGGTGCTCTCCATCGGCCTGATGGGTTGTCTGACCCCATACGCTACTGGCCCGGGGATCATCATCTACGGCTGTGGCTATGTGAAGTCTAAAGACTACTGGCGTCTAGGGGCCATCTTCGGGGTGATTTACATTACCGCGCTGCTGGCCATCGGTTGGCCGATCATGGCGCTGTGGTACTAAGGCGCAAGCCGACACGCACATACGCTGATTAATACGCTGACCCCCTGCTCACCGCAGGGGGTCATTTTTTATGCTGCACCCTGCGTTCAAGGCCAGTAATGGCTCCACAGGATGCTGACCCAGGCGAACAGCGCCAACCACAAGGCGATAAATACCGCCGCCGACCCCATGTCCTTGGCGCGTCCAGACAATTCGTGATGCTCGCTACCAATGCGATCAACAACCGCCTCAATGGCGCTATTGATAATCTCCAGAATCAGCACCAAGGTGACGCTGCCGATCAGCAGGAAACGTTCTACCACCGATACGTCGAGCCAAGCCGCCAGCAACACCGCCACGAATAGCAGTATGCTCTCCTGGCGGAAGGCCGCCTCATGGCGCCAGGCCGCCTGCAGTCCTTTCAGCGAGTAACCGGCCGCCTTGATGATACGAGTAAAACCTGTAGTACTATTCATAAAGGATCCATAACAGTAAGCGTTGTCGGGCATTTTAGCCGCTTCCCGTGATCCCGGCACCACAGATCTCAAGGCCGCTTTCTGGTATCCTTGCCACGCATTGCTAACAAGAGGCTGATACTTTTATGTCCGGATGGCGTAAAATATATTATAAGCTGTTGAATTTACCGCTTAAATTACTGGTTAAGAGCAAGGTCATTCCCACCGATCCGATCGCCGAGTTGCGTCTGGATACCACTCGGCCGGTGTTCTATGTCTTGCCCTATAATTCCAAGGCCGACCTACTGACCTTGCGTGATCGTTGTCTGGCTCTCGACCTTCCTGATCCGCTGGATGACAATGAGATCGATGGCACCATCCTGCCACGCTATGTCTTCGTCGATGACGGCCCGCGTGTTTTCCGCTACTACGCCCCGAAACAGGCCTCAGTCAAACTCTTCCTCGATTATCTGGATCTGCACCGCAATAACCCCGCGCTGGATATCCAGATGGTGCCGGTCTCGGTGATGTTTGGTCGAGCGCCAGGCCGCGAAGATCACAAGGGCGCGCCGCAGCTGCGTCTGCTCAACGGCATTCAGAAATTCTTCGCCGTACTGTGGCTAGGACGCGACAGCTTCGTGCGCTTCTCCAATACCGTCTCCCTGCGCTATATGGCCGACGAGCACGGTACCGACAAGACCATCGCCCAGAAGCTGGCGCGCGTGGCGCGTATGCACTTCTCCCGTCTGCGTCTGGCCGCCGTCGGTCCACGCCTGCCGGATCGTCAGGCACTGTTTAACAAGCTACTCGCCTCTAAAGCGATCGAGAAGGCTGTCGAGGACGAGGCGCGCAGCAAGAAGATCTCTCGGGAAAAGGCCCAGCAAAACGCCGTCGCGTTGATGGAAGAGATCGCCGCCAACTTTACCTATGAGGCGGTTCGCCTCTCCGATCGGGTACTGAGCTGGACCTGGAACCGTCTGTATCAGGGGATCAACGTCCATAACGCCGAGCGCGTGCGCCAGTTAGCGCAGGACGGTCATGAGATCGTCTATGTGCCCTGCCATCGTAGCCATATGGACTACCTGTTGCTCTCTTACGTGCTCTACCACCAAGGGCTGGTGCCGCCGCATATCGCCGCTGGCATTAACCTTAACTTTTGGCCGGCGGGGCCGATCTTCCGTCGCCTCGGCGCCTTCTTCATCCGCCGGACCTTCAAGGGTAATAAGCTCTACTCGACGGTATTCCGCGAATACCTCGGCGAACTGTTCAGCCGTGGCTACTCCGTCGAATACTTCATGGAGGGTGGGCGCTCACGTACCGGTCGTCTACTGGAACCCAAAACGGGTACCTTGGCTATGACCCTGCAAGCCATGCTGCGCGGCGGTAAACGCCCGATCACCCTGGTACCGGTCTACATCGGCTACGAGCACGTGATGGAGGTCGCCACTTACGCCAAAGAGTTGCGCGGCGCGACCAAAGAGAAGGAGAGCCTGCCGCAGATGGTGCGGGGGCTGCGTAAGCTACGCAACCTGGGCCAGGGGTATGTCAACTTCGGCGAGCCGATCTCCCTCAACGTCTGGCTGAATCACCACGTACCGGAATGGCGTGAGGCGATCGACCCGATCGAGGCGCAACGCCCACATTGGCTGACCCCTAGCGTCAACAGTATCGCCACAGAAGTGATGGTCAACATCAATAAGGCGGCGGCGGCTAACGCCATGAACCTGTGTGCCACGGCGCTGCTCGCCTCTCGCCAGCGTGCGCTGACCCGCGAGCAACTGCTGGAGCAGTTGGAGTGCTACCTGCAGCTGTTGCAGAATGCCCCCTACGCCAGCGATGCGACGCTACCGTCGCACGACGCCCAGGCGCTGTTGGATCATGCCTTGCAGATGAATAAGTTCGAAGTCGAGCAGGATAATATTGGCGATCTGATCATCCTGCCGCGTGAACAGGCGGTATTAATGACCTATTACCGCAACAACATCCAACATATGCTGGTGCTGCCGTCGCTGGTCGCCAGCATGGTGATCCACCACCGCCAGATCTCACATGCCGAGCTACTGCGCCAGGTGGCGGTGATCTACCCGATGTTGAAGCAAGAGCTGTTCATGCATTATGCGCCGCAGGAGCTGCCGCAGGTGCTGCGCCCGATCATCGATGAGCTCTGCCGCCAGCAGTTAATCTGCCTGCAAGATGACACATTGAGTATCAACCCGGCGCGTATCCGTGCCCTCCAGCTGCTTTCGGCCGGGGTACGCGAGACGTTACAGCGCTATGCCATCACCTTCTCACTGCTGAGCGCCAATCCGAGCATCAGCCGTGGTGCCCTGGAGAAGGAGAGTCGCATCCTGGCACAACGCCTCTCGGTGTTACACGGCATCAATGCGCCGGAGTTCTTCGATAAGGCGGTGTTCGCCACCTTGGTGGCAACGTTACGCGCCGAAGGTTACATCAACGATGTCGGCGACGCGGTGCGTGAACAGACGCTGGAGATCTATAACCTGCTCGCGGCCCTGTTAACCCCCGAGATCCGGCTGACCATCGAAAGCGTCAGCCTCGCGGCGCTGGAGGAGGCTGACGGCACTCGCGACGCCGACGCCTAATCCCCTCGACACGCCCGGCCTCGCCGGGCGTGTGCTTTTCCGCCCCACGCCTTAACCGAATAGCTGACTGGCCTGTAACACGGTGATCCAACATCCCCAGAGTAACGGCAGTCCTACCGCTAACCAGGCCAACACGACCCAGGGACGGCTACGCGTATCCGCCGCCCAGCACAATTGGGCATGCGGATCGATCTTATACAACGAGCGCGCCTGCGCCAGCTGAGCCTCACTCATGGCATGACGCCTATCTACCGGGCGGATCAGCAGGTTACAGATCAGACCGGCCAGTAACAGCCCCGCCAGAATATACAGCGTCACCGAATAGGCCTGGGCGCGCGCGACGCCGTGCGCCAGCTGATATTCACGCAGGTAATTGACCAACACCGGGCCGATAATGCCCGCTGCCGACCAGGCGGTTAACAACCGGCCATGGATCGCCCCTACCATCTGGGTACCAAACAGATCGGCCAGATAGGCGGGTACCGTGGCGAATCCGCCGCCGTACATCGAGATGATCAGGCAGAAGGCCAGCACAAACAGGGCGACACTCCCGAGGGCCCCCAGCGAGGGCAAGGCGCTATATAACAGCGCACCGAGGGCGAAAAAGAGTAGAAAGGTGGACTTACGTCCGATGCGATCGGAGAGCGCCGCCCAGAAGAAACGCCCACCGATATTAAACAGGCTCAACAGGCCGGTGAAACCGGCGGCGATGGCGGCCACCTGGGCCAACTGGCCAACCGATAACTCGGCGAAACTCTGCTCCGTACCCAACAGGCGCCCCCCGAAGACCTCCTGCAATAACGGCGAAGCCATACCGATGATACCGATCCCGGCGGAGACGTTGAGGCACAATACTGCCCACACCAGCCAAAATTGTGGCGTCCGCCAGGCCACGCTGACATGGACCTCACAGGAGAGCGACGCCATGCGCCCCTTGCCGCTCGTCACGGCGGGAGCCTGCCCAACCGGATGCCAACCGATCGGCGGAATACGGTATGCCAATGCCCCGCACAACATGAAAACCAGATAGATCAACGCCAAGGTCAGGAAGGTCTGCCATACGCCTTGGCCACCCGAGGCGGCATAAAAGCTCATGAGGCTGTTAGCCAAGGGGGCACCGACCATCGCGCCGCCCCCAAAGCCCATGATCGCCAGTCCCGTCGCCATGCCACGCCGATCGGGGAACCAGCGGATCAAGGTCGATACCGGCGAAATGTAGCCCAGCCCCAGGCCGATGCCACCGATGACCCCGGACCCCAGCCAGATCAACCATAGCTGATGCAGATAGACCCCGAGGGCGGAGAGCAACAGGCCGCCACACCAACACGCCGTCGCCACCAGCCCCACCTTACGGGGGCCCGCTTTTTCCAACCAGCTGCCCCACAGCGCCGCCGAACAACCAAGAAAAATAAAAAAGAGGGTATAGGTCCATCCCAACATGGAGATGCGCCAGTCGCACTGGGTCGTAAACAGCTCCTGCCAGGCGGGCATCTGTGCCGGGCAAGCCAACTGCTGACTCCCACCCAATACCCGCGATAGCGGTAGCCAAAAGACAGAAAAACCATAGGCCATACCGATACATAGGTGAATGGCCAGCGCCGCTGGGGGAACCAGCCAGCGGTTAAACCCTGGTCGGGCGATGATACGCGCCTTGCTGAGGAAGCTGGGGCGCGGCGCTGGCGCATCCCCCTCCACCAACGTCGTCGCTAAGACATTCTCGACACTCATGATGCGTCTCCTGTTCTCAATCGTTCTCCACCGCGATGCGGGATGGAGTCAACAGAGTTAGCAGGAGGCGTACCATTGCTGTTTAAAAATCGATCAACGATGAATTGGCATATCGCTTTGTGACAAGTAACGAAGAAAGATGAAATGTTAAATTACAGTTTCATCATTACCCCATGCTTTCACGGAGAAATAGCAAGAAACGGCTATCAATGTGGGTCGAATAACGTGAAATAATGATAATCATGACGTGATTATGAGAATCGCGGCGGGATAAACCTCGCCGCAACACCAGGACTACAACGCCAGCCAGATCGCCACAAAGAGGATCAACCCGACATAGTTATTACTCATAAAGGCCTGGAAACAGGCGGGGCGAGCACGTTTCACGATCAGCCGCTGCTGGTAGACGAAGCCCCCGCCCACGAGCAGTAGTCCCCAATAATAGACGGCGCCAAGCGGGTTCAATCGGCCCACCCACAATAGCAGCAGCAACGTCGCCAACTGTAGCAGAGCGACGATCAGGCGATCGTAACGACCAAATAGAATCGCCGTCGACTTGATGCCAATGCGCAGATCATCGTCGCGATCCACCATCGCATATTGGGTATCGTAAGCCACCGTCCAGCAAATATTAGCCGCGAAGAGTAGCCAACAGCTCAACGGCAGGCTCTCACTCACCGCCGCATAGGCCATCGGTATCGACCAGCCGAAGGCCATCCCCAGGATGACTTGCGGCAGGTGGGTAAAACGCTTCATGAAGGGGTAAATCCAGGCTAGCGTCAATGCCGCCACTGACAGCCAAATCGTCAAGGCGTTCAACGTCAGCACCAGCGCAAACGACAGCGCCACCAGTAAGACAAATAGCGCCTTAGCCTCCCGCACGGAGAGCGCCCCGCTGGGCAGTGGCCGCTGGCAGGTCCGTTTCACATGGCCATCAAAGTTGCGATCGGCGAAGTCATTGATGACGCAGCCGGCAGCACGCATAAAGAAGACGCCACCGGTGAAGACCAATAGCAACTTCACGTCAGGGATCCCGCCCCCCGCGAGCCATAGCGCCCAGTAGGTCGGCCACAACAGCAGCAACGATCCTATCGGCTTATCGATACGCATCAGGCGGCAATAGGCCAACCACTTGCCTTGGGTCATGACTCCCTCCACGTCTTACTCCCTCCGCTCATGGATATTATCGGTCATACATCGGTGCATCCGCTAAAAAAAGCTCTGTCAGCAATAACAACTGGCCGGAGACACGCAGACGACTACTGCGTGCCCACAACCGACCCTGACTCCCGACCAGGATCGCCTCACGTTGTAAGGGAATGCCACTGAATAGGTAGCGCCCCAAGGGCGTATTCCCCAAGCGACGCAATGCCTGCCCCTCGCCCGCTAGCGTCTGTGCGGGCGTCAAGGTCCGGCCAAATAGCCACGGCTCCCCATCGCCACACAAACAGACCTCTCGCAACCAGTAGGCCTCGCCCTGCGGCAGTTGTGCACACTCGTGATCGCTCAGTTGTGTGGCGGCGACCCACGCTTCGCGCAGTACCCTCACCTCGAGATGAGTACAATGCTGCTCCAAACGATGGGTCATCGACCCCGACTCCGCCAACCAGCTACGGTACTCGGCAGGCAGCGTGACCTGCTCCAACGGCAGCCAGCACCGCACCTGCAATGGCTCCGATTGTTCCGCCATGCCGTAAACCTCATCCTCACGCCATACCACTTAGAGACGGCATCCAGTCAGCCAAATTTCGCCTCAGTGTACCCCAGATTAGGCAGTTGAGGCAGTATTGCAGCAATCCATGACCATTCACCTAACAATCTTCATAGCAAAAGACAACAATCGAGTAAAAATTACGGTGTGGCCGGACACGCACGCCCCCGCCAGCATGCCACAGCCCTGCGAGGCATCAAGCGGCCAGGTTGCCGCCAACACAAATAGGGGACGAGCGATAGCGTGACGGAGATAAGAGGTGGTGCAGCGGGATAACATATTGGGAAGACAACAGGGTAAGCGCTGCGCAAGCAACTGGGGGCAAGGCGATAAGCCGTCGTATACCGCGTCCCGGCGGGCGATCGGCGTCGCCTCTTCAGGCCGACGGGCGCGCAGATGTGGCCTCTCAGCCGTGATGTAAAAAAAGGTGCGCAAGCGCGCACCAGTCATCAAGCCACATCCGTAACGTAGTGTGGTAGGAGGCTCGCCACCTACCGGTTAACCCTTGCCTTTTACGCTGCGGATAAAGGTTTCCCGGGCCGTGGTCGACCCGAGACGCTCCGCTTCATTCATCAAACGTAACGCCTTGTCGATGTTGCCCTGACGCACTGCGCTACGAATACTCTGGTCGAAGTAAGCTGCGGTCTCGGCCAACATCGGCTCACTCGGTGGCGCCATACTCGCTGGGGCGCTCTGTGGCGCGCCGTTCGCCGACGACTGGCCGCCGACCACCACATCGGCCGGGGTATCGCCACTCGGCAGCAGTGCCCCGATCATCACGTTGCCACTTTGCCGCTCCACGCGTGCCTGAATGGTTAACACCCCTTGTGCCGCATGGCTGGCATAAGGATCGGGAATATCCGGTACCGCATTGCCGACACCGGCCGCATAGGCCTTGGCCGGGTTGACCATCTGTGTCTTAGTCGTGAGATCCTGACGCGTGGTGTAAATCAGCAAATAGATCTGCTGTTGCCCCAACACCGGCGTCAATTTCATCGTCCCCTCTAGCCGGTCACCGCTCATCACGCCGGGCTGACGGTAGGTAAAATAGCTGCCCGGATAGTAGGCCGCCGGGCGCAGGTGCTGGTCGAGCACCAACACATTGGGAACATAGAGCTGCTTATTATGTAAGCGGCTACTGAGGGTAATCTCCAGTGAGCCACGATTCGCCGGTAAGGCCAGGGCCGCGACCGCGCCCTGAATTTCCCCCTGGTTGAGGGTTTGACTCTGTGGCCCCAGGGTAATGGTCGTGTCCGTCGGCGGTGTCAGCGGTTGCCAGTGCAGCGATTGCAATGTGGCGTGACTTAATTCAGGCGCGGCGGCGACATCCGTCGGTTGCAGCGTATCGGCCAGCGCTGGCAGGCTGGCGCAGAGCGCACAGGCCAACAACACGCCGCGAGTAATGCGGTTCACGGTATTTTTCATCGTTATTATTCCTTTGTCATACGCAGAACGTACTTACGCGCCGGCCGGTATCAGGCAAGCGATACCGGCCGAGCAATCTGGGCGGAGCACAAGGCACCGCCTCAGCCTATTACCACCAAGCTTCCATCTGAGCGCCGAAGGACCAGCCCGGGACGCCGACCCCGCGGTTATCACCCGGCTGGGTGTTAACCTGAATACCGTCTTGATCGGTTTTCCAGTTGTTCTTACCGTTGGCATAGGTCGTGAAGATACGGATCGCCGGACGAGACCAGACGCTATCGCCCGCCTGCCACTGCTGAGCCAGTGTCAGCTTATACAACTCGTTACGTGCGCCTGTCTTCTGTGACTTGACGTTGTCGTAACCCGCCTCGAACAGGGTGCTCATGATCGGTGTCCACTTGTACATCGGACGCACACCCGCGGTGTACCAGGTCGACCCGTTCTGCACATCATGATCGACGTTCTGGTACATGGCGACATACATCAGGCCCCATTTGTCGTTGAAGTCCATCGCACCATGGTCGAGCACGCGGATCATATGGCCGTTGTCATTCACGCTAGAGCCGCCGGAATGGCCGCTGTTGCTGGCCGTCATCGAGTCGGTCGCGTACTGCACTACAAACTTATTGAAGCCGCCCCACAGCGATTGGGTGTGTTCGGCGGTGAACATATAGCCGTCTTTGCTGGCGCCCGGCGCCAGGTAATAACCGTCATCGACGTTGGCACGGCCATAGTCGAAGCCCAACTCCAGCGAGCCGCCAGGGTTGGTCTGTAGGCCGGCCAAGCGGATGTCATACACATCGTTGGCGGTATCCTGAACCTTTCTCTTATTATTCTGATCGAGGAAGTAGGAGTAAGAGCCGCCAGACTCGGTATTACGAGTGACCGCCAGAGAGAGTTTACCGAAGCCGAGATCGATGTTTTCCAGACCGGCGCCCGGACCGGAGATATCCCAGTAGTAGAAGTCAATCATGTGGACGTCGTGACGCTGGTAATAACGCTTACCGGCCCATAGGGTCGAACCGGGTAGCCAGGTAATCACGTTCTTACCCTGCACGTTGATCTCGCGGAATGCCGGATTGGTGCTCTCCCAGTCATTCGCCTGCTCAATACCGTAGGCAACGTTGGTATCCAGGTAGAAACTCTGATCGCCACTCTTCCACAGTTCCTGGCCCAGTTTCAGCTCGGCATAGGTGTCGCATTCGTTACCCAGACGGTATTTAGAACCAGCACCATCTGCTTGAAAACACTTCTGATCTCCGCCCTTGGAGCTCCAACCAATACCGGAACGGGCATAACCGTGGAAGTCGACCGCCATCGCTTGCGACGACAGGACGACGCCAGCCACGGCCAGTGCCAGCGGAAGTTTGCGCATATTCATCATTGTTCTCCTGTTTAAGGGATGCCTTACGGCGTTTTATTACTTTTCAATGCGTTATTGCAGGGTTGACACTCAACGGCGCTCTCCCTCCTCTCTCGGCCAACCTCAGCCCCTTGCCATCGAGGGAAAGAGAATCAAACGCCCGGCTCCTGATACAGCCGCCGACAGGCGCTACCATCCTCGCGAAATAGATGACAGCGTTCCGCCGGCAATCCGATGGCCAGCGTGGCGCCCTCATCGACCAGAGCCACGTCGTTCTGGCGATACACCAGGTTTTGCCGCAACGCCGGAATCTGAATATGGATCTGGGTTTCGTTGCCCAGTTGCTCGACCACCTGCACCTCACCCGAGAGGGACACCTCCGCCTGATCGCTGGGCACCAGGTGCTCGGGGCGGATCCCTAACGACAGGTTGCTACCGGGGCGCAGTCCCTCCCCCTCTACCGGCAACCAGATAAGCTGGCCATTGGGGAGTTCGACCCGAACCCGCTCCATCTGCGCCTCGTTAACCTTGACGGGCAGGAAGTTCATCTTGGGCGAGCCGATAAAACCGGCGACAAAGCGGTCGGCGGGATAGTGATACAACTCGAGGGGACGACCGATCTGCGCGATACGGCCGGCGTCCAATACCACGATCTTGTCGGCGAGGGTCATCGCCTCAACCTGATCGTGAGTGACATAAATCATGGTGCGATTCAGGCGCTTATGCAGGCGGGAGATCTCGATGCGCATCTGTACCCGTAATGCGGCATCCAGGTTGGAGAGCGGCTCATCGAGCAGAAACACATCCGGCTCTGCCACCAGGGTGCGCCCGATCGCCACACGCTGACGCTGACCACCGGAGAGTGCCTTAGGACGACGATCCAACAGGTGGGCCAGTTGCAGGATCTCGGCCACCTGATTCACGCGTTGTTGGATCACTGACTTACTCACACCAGCCAGCTTAAGGCCGAAAGACATATTGTCCGCCACCGACAGATGGGGATAGAGGGCGTAAGATTGGAATACCATGCCGATGCCGCGCTTCGCCGGCGGTACGTCGTTCATGCGGATGCCGCCGATATGCAGATCGCCGGAGGTAATGTCCTCCAGCCCGGCAATCATGCGCAGTAATGTCGACTTGCCGCAACCTGACGGCCCGACGAACACCACGAACTCGCCATCGTCAATATCCAGGTTGATATCCCGGGAGATCACGGCCTCACCGTACGCCTTATACACATTACGCAGTGATACGTTCGCCATGCGCCGCTCCTGTCCGTTACAAAGTGGTGGCCACAGCGCGCCTCGCAAGGGGGGAGGCGGAAAGAGAAACACACTGCGCCTGATTGAATGCTGTCGATGGTGCGTGAAAAACGTCCATGCTGGGATCATCCATCCACGCTTTTTTGCTGGCGGAGGGGGTAGGAGGATAGCGACAGGCGTGGCGCGGGGCGAGATGGCGTTCTGAGGGCGGAATCGTGATCCTGACTGCAAAATCAATCCAGAGATTTTGCGCTATCCCCCACAGATCACCAATTTGTGTTAAGCAGATCACAAGAAAGGCCTACAGGGCGTAGAGCGGGGGAGGATGAGAATTAGCGGGCGCTCGCTGACTATGGCAGCACATCGGAGCTCGTGCCTCCCGGTCATAGGCCGACACGCGGCTACAGCCCCATGAACGCAGCGTACGATGTGGTTCCGCCGCTTGGCGGCCCGCGCTCGTCATTTCCCCGACAGGACTACAAGGACTGCACTATGACAAAGAAATCCACGCTAAAAACCATCGCGCTCAGCGCCCTGGCCACGCTGCTCGTGTCCGGGCCGGCGTTAGCCAAGATCGAAGAGGGTAAGCTGGTCATTTGGATCAACGGTGACAAGGGCTACAACGGGCTGGCCGAGGTGGGTAAGAAGTTCGAGCAGGATACCGGCATCAAGGTCACGATCGAGCATCCCGATAAGTTAGAAGAGAAGTTCCCGCAGGTCGCGGCCACCGGTGACGGCCCAGACATCATCTTCTGGGCACACGACCGTTTCGGCGGTTACGCCCAATCCGGCCTGCTGGCCGAAATCCACCCTTCCAAGGCGTTCCAAGACAAACTCTATCCCTTCACCTGGGATGCGGTACGCTATAACGGCAAGCTGATCGCCTACCCGATCGCCGTCGAGGCCTTGTCGCTGATCTATAACAAGGACATCCTACCGAATCCGCCGAAGAGCTGGGAAGAGATCCCGGCGCTCGACAAGAAGCTGCGCGCCGAAGGTAAGAGCGCCATCATGTGGAACCTGCAAGAGCCCTACTTCACCTGGCCGCTGATCGCCGCAGATGGGGGCTATGCCTTTAAATATACCAATGGCCATTACGACATCCAGAATGTCGGCGTCGATAACGCCGGTTCCCGCGCGGGCCTCCAGTTCCTGGTCGATCTGGTGAAGAATAAGCACATTAACGCCGATACCGACTACTCCATCGCCGAAGCCGCCTTTAACAAAGGGCAGACTGCGATGACCATTAACGGGCCGTGGGCCTGGTCTAACATCGAAAAGAGCGGCGTCAACTATGGCGTCACCCTGCTGCCGACCTTCAAGGGTCACCCCTCTAAACCCTTCGTCGGGGTCTTGAGTGCCGGGATCAATGCGGCCAGCCCGAACAAAGAGTTGGCGACGGAGTTCATCGAAAACTATCTGTTGACCGACAGTGGCCTGGCCATGGTCAACCAGGATAAACCGCTGGGTGCCGTGGCGCTGAAGTCTTACCAGCAGGTGCTGGAGAAGGATCCGCGCATCGCAGCCACCATGCAGAACGCCCAGAAGGGTGAGATCATGCCGAACATCCCGCAGATGAGCGCCTTCTGGTACGCCGAGCGTGCGGCGATCATCAACGCCATCAACGGTCGCCAGAGTGTCGCGCAGGCCCTGGAAAGCGCCAAGGAGCGTATCACTAAGAAGTAAACCGAGGTTGACCCGCCGCGCGTGTACCTGTCCCCCGCAGGTCACGACGGCGGGCTCATCCCCATCGCATTAACCCGCTGCCAAAAGCGCCCTTTCGGCGCGCCGTCACCGGTGTGGCAAGTAGAATGAGGGCGTGCCCATGTCACTATCCCAAACTGAATATCCAGCCGCCGAACCCCGCCGGCTCTGCCTACGCAATGGGTTAAAATGGCTGGCGGTCGGCATACTCACGCTAGTAACCGGCTACCTGACCGTGGTTATGTATTCCCAAGGGGAATATTTATTCGCCATGCTGACCCTGATCCTGTTGGGAAGCGGGCTGTATATCTTCGCCAATCGCCGCACCTATGCCTGGCGTTATGTCTATCCAGGCATGGCGGGGATGGGGCTGTTCGTCCTGTTCCCGCTGATCTGTACTATCGCTATCGCGTTTACCAACTACAGCAGCACCAACCAGCTCAGCCAGGAGCGGGCCCAGTCTGTCTTATTACAACGCATGTTCACCAGCGGACAGGTCTATGGCTTTCACCTGTATCCTGACGGTGACAATTGGCGTCTGCTGCTGAACGATGCCCAGAGCGGCCAACACTACCTTTCCGCCCCCTTCAACCTGGCGAAAGATGATCAGCACATCGCCATGACGGCGGTCGATCAGGCGCCGCAGGACCAAGCCGCGACGCTACGCGTCGTCACCCAGCACCGTCAGTCGCTTAACTCCCTGGTCGCCCTACTCCCCGATGGCGCCCAGTTGCGCATGAGCTCGCTGCGCCAGTTCGCCGCCAGCCGCCCGCTCTACACCTTGGGTGAGGACGGTCAGAGTCTGACGGATAACCAGAGTGGCATCACCTATCGCCCCAACCTAGAGAGCGGCTTCTATCAGGCGGTCAATGCCGAGGGTGACTGGCGCAGTGAGCGCCTCAGTCCAGGCTTCACCGTCTCCACGGGCTGGAAAAACTTCCTGCGGGTCGTTAACGATGAAGGCATCCGCCAGCCCTTCATCAGCATCTTTATCTGGACGATCATCTTCTCCGTACTCACGGTCGTATTCACCGTCGCCGTCGGTATGGTTCTGGCTTGTGTGGTGCAATGGGAGTCACTGCGTGGACGCGCGCTCTACCGCGTCATGTTGATCCTCCCCTATGCGGTACCTGCGTTCATCTCGATCCTGATCTTCAAAGGGCTATTCAACCAGAGCTTCGGTGAGATCAACATGATGCTCAGCCAACTGTTCGGCATTCGCCCGGCCTGGTTCAGCGATCCGCTTACGGCTAAGTGTATGATCCTGATCGTCAATACCTGGTTGGGCTATCCCTACATGATGATCCTGTGCATGGGGCTGCTTAAGGCGATCCCGGAGGATCTGTATGAAGCCTCGGCGATGGATGGTGCTGGCCCGTTGCAAAACTTCTTCCGTATCACCTTGCCGATGCTCATCAAACCGCTGACACCGCTGATGATCGCCAGCTTCGCCTTTAACTTTAACAACTTCGTTCTGATCCAGTTGTTAACCAATGGCGGACCGGACATGCTCGGCACCTCGACGCCGGCCGGTTATACCGACCTGCTGGTCAGCTACACCTACCGTATCGCCTTCGAAGGCGGCGGCGGGCAGGACTTTGGCCTGGCGGCCGCCATCGCCACCCTGATCTTCCTGTTGGTCGGTGCGTTGGCCATCCTCAACCTGAAAGCCAGCAAAATGAATTTTGACTAAGGAGGCGTCTGATTATGGCCATGGTTCAACCCCAATCCCTGCGCTATCGCCTGTGGCTGACTCATCTGCTGATGATCCTGTTCATCGCGTTGATCATGTTTCCGCTGCTGATGGTCATCGCCATTTCACTGCGCCCGGGCAACTTCGCCACCGGCAGTCTGATCCCGGATACCATCTCCTGGGAGCACTGGAAGTTGGCACTGGGCATCAGCGTGACCGGGCCGGACGGCAGCGTGACGCCGCCGCCCTTCCCCGTGCTGCTGTGGCTATGGAACTCGATCAAGGTCGCGGTGACCACCGCCATCGGCATCCTGGCACTCTCCACCACCTGCGCCTATGCCTTTGCCCGTATGAAGTTCCGCGGTAAGTCCTCACTATTGAAAGGGATGTTGATTTTCCAGATGTTCCCGGCGGTACTGTCGTTGGTCGCGTTGTACGCCCTCTTCGATCGCATCGGTCAGTATGTACCGTTCCTCGGCTTGAATACGCTGGGCGGGGTGATCTTCGCTTACATGGGGGGGATCGCGCTGCATGTCTGGACCATCAAGGGCTACTTCGAAACCATCGACGGTTCGTTGGAGGAGGCGGCGGCGTTAGATGGTGCGACGCCGTGGCAGGCATTCCGTCTGGTGCTATTGCCGCTCTCTGTGCCGATCCTGGCGGTCGTGTTCATTCTCTCCTTCATCGCCGCCATTACCGAGGTGCCGGTCGCCTCGCTGCTGCTGCGTGACGTCAACACCTACACGCTGGCGGTCGGCATGCAACAGTACCTCAATCCACAAAACTATCTCTGGGGCGATTTCGCCGCGGCAGCGGTTCTCTCCGCACTGCCGATCACCGCGGTCTTCCTGCTGGCGCAGCGTTGGCTAGTCGGTGGGCTAACCGCCGGGGGAGTGAAAGGTTAAGCGTTACCCTTAAAAAAAGCAGTAACCTGTGTGCGTAACTGGCGGCCTACGGGCCGCCCTTTTTTTCCTTATTATTCGCGCTTCAGGCGATCGGTATTCGCCAGATACAGTGCGATCACCAGCACCAGGATGGCGAAAGAGTAGATCAACGTATCATTCGGGCTCTCATGATCGACGATGATCAGCCGAATGATGGCCGTAATACCGATATAGATGAAGTAGCGTAACGGGAAGTGATAGCCCGACTGAAAATACTTCACGATCAGGGCAATAAACTCGAAGTAGAGGAAATAAATAACGATCCCTTCCACCAGCATGTAGGTCGATGCGTTCTGATTGGCATCGAACAAGACGCCCGCCAACGTGACGGTTTCCTTGCCCAGAAAGATCACCAAAATTGCCGCCAACGCTATCAGGCCGATATTCAAGATCCATTGCAACACCTTGGCCACCCGGTTGGCGTGTTCGGTTGCTGGCATAAGCTAACTCCTCGCTTGCAAAAGGCTTATAACGTGAGCTAGTTAACAATATTGCCGTTTAGCCGTCCATCCCCCAGTCACAAAAAAAGCGGGCAGTAAGCCATGGTGCAAATGACGACGCTCGACACGCTGAGACTTGGCGCTCCAGATAACAGGGTCGATAATGATGAGAGGCCACATGGCATAACAAAAAAACCGACGCAATGCGGCGGAAAATAACGGTTCGACAGGGATACCCATACAATGCATATACTCCGACACTACTCGTTCACCCTCTGCCTGCTACTCGGCATCCTCATCGGCGGTCTGGCCGGTGTCCTGTTCGGTGAACGGGCGACACTGGTACAACCCATCGGCGAGTTATTTCTTAACCTCATGTTCGTGGTGATCGTGCCATTGGTGTTTCTCAGTATCGCCGCCTCCATCGCCGAGATGCGCCAGATGTCACGCCTGGGCAAGATCATGGGGACGGTCTTCTCGGTATTTATCGCCACCGCCCTCTTCGCCGCCCTGATCGGCTTCACCGGTACCCATCTGTTTAATCCATTCCACAATGTGGATACCCAGGCGTTGATCGCCCATCTACCGGCGGCTCCCCAGGTGCAGAGTCGGGGGCTGGGCGAGGTGATCGTCTCCACCTTTACCGTTCCCGACTTCCTGCAATTGTTTACCAAGTCGAACCTGCTACCCCTGATTGTCTTCGCCATCCTGTTCGGCCTGGCGACCGCGCTGAGCGGTGAACAGGGGCAACCGATAGCCCAGTTTCTCAGCGCCGGTACCGCGGTTATCTTGAAAATGGTGAAGATCATCATGTACGCCGCCCCATTGGGGTTAGGCTGCTATTTCGCCGCCACCGTCGGGGCGCTCGGGCCACAGATCATCCATGGCTATCTGAACGCCTTCCTGCTCTATTTAGTGTTGACGGTGATCTACTTCTTCGGCGCCAATACCCTGTATGCCTTCATCGCCGGCGGCCGCCCCGCGATCCGCCTATTCTGGGGTAACGTGTTTACCCCGGCCATCACCGCCATCGCCACCGCCTCTAGCGCCGCCTGTATTCCCGTCAACCTGGTGGCAAGCAAGAAGATGGGCGTACCTGCCGATATCGCCGAAACGGTGATCCCGCTGGGGGCGAATACCCATAAGGATGGCTCGGTGATCGGCGGTATCATCAAGATCGTCTTCCTGTTCACCCTGTTCGGCCGCGACATGAGCGACCCGATGAGTATTGCGGCGATCATCAGTGTCGCCTTCCTGGTCGGCGCCGTAATGGGCGCCATTCCGAGCGGCGGTATGACCGGCGAGCTGATGATCTGCGCCGTATTCGGCTTCTCTCCCGAGTTGGTCGGCACCATCATGATCATCAGCACCATCATCGACATTCCAGCGACCCTACTCAACTCCACCGGGAACACGGTATGCGCCATGTTGGTGACCCGCTTTGTCGAAGGGAAGGCTTGGCTACAACGCCGGCTAACGATGGTCGAATAAGGCCAATCTCTGACGTAAAAAAACCCGGACCAGTCCGGGTTTTTCATTGAGCGTCGCGGCGAATGTCGCGTTATGCCCGCCACGCCTTGAAGCGGTTGATCAACGCGTTGGTCGAGCTGTCGTGACTATGTACCGGCTGCGCGTCACCCAGCTCAGGCAGGATACGGTTCGCTAGCTGTTTACCCAGCTCAACCCCCCACTGATCGAAGGAGAAGATGTTGAGAATCGCGCCCTGAGTAAAGATCTTATGCTCGTACAGGGCGATCAGCATCCCCAGGCTATACGGGGTGATCTCTCGCAGCAGAATGGAGTTGGTCGGACGGTTACCCTCGAACACCTTGAACGGTACGATGTGCTCCACTTCCGCCGCACTCTTACCGGCCTTAGCGAACTCCTCCTCGACCGCCTCACGCGACTTACCGAAGGCCAACGCCTCAGTCTGAGCGAAGAAGTTCGACAGCAACTTGCTGTGGTGATCGCCCAATGGATTGTGACTCATGGCCGGCGCGATAAAGTCGCACGGGATGAGCTTCGTGCCCTGGTGGATCAACTGGTAGAAGGCATGCTGGCCATTGGTGCCCGGCTCACCCCAGATGATTGGACCGGTTTGATAATCCACCACTTGACCCTCACGGTCGACATACTTACCGTTGGACTCCATGTTGCCCTGTTGGAAGTAGGCCGGGAAGCGGTGCATATACTGATCGTAAGGCAGGATGGCCTCGGTCTCGGCACCGAAGAAATTGTTGTACCAGATACCGATCAACGCCAACAGTACCGGAAGGTTATCTTGCAACGGTGCCGTGGCGAAATGGCGATCCATGGCGTGCGCGCCGCTCAACAACTGTTCGAAGTTGTCATAACCGATACTCAACGCGATGGACAAGCCGATGGCAGACCACAGGCTGTAACGGCCACCGACCCAGTCCCAAAACTCAAACATGTTGGCCGTATCGATACCAAACGCCGACACCGCCTGCTCATTGGTGGAGAGTGCCGCGAAGTGTTTGGCTACATGGCACTCATCGCCAGCCGCCTGGAGGAACCAATCACGCGCGCTATGGGCGTTGGTCATCGTCTCCTGGGTGGTGAAGGTCTTAGAGGCCACCAGGAATAGCGTGGTCTCCGGATCCAGACGCTGCAGCGTCTCGGCGATATGGGTACCGTCCACGTTGGAGACAAAGTGCATATTCAGGTGATTTTTATAGGGGCGCAGGGCTTCGGTCACCATGTAAGGGCCGAGGTCGGAGCCACCGATACCGATATTGACCACGTCGGTAATCGCCTTACCGCTATACCCTTTCCACTCGCCACCGATGACCCGGGCGCAGAACTGCTTCATCTTCGCCAATACGGCATTCACCTGCGGCATCACATCGTGGCCGTCGACATAGATCGGCGTGTTGCTACGGTTACGCAACGCCACGTGCAGCACGGCGCGATCCTCGGTGCGGTTGATCTTCTCACCGGCGAACATGGCGGCGATCGCCGAGGAGAGATCGGTTTCACGCGCCAAGGCTTGCAGCTTTTCCAGGGTCTCTGCGGTGATACGGTTCTTGGAGTAATCGACCAGCATCTGATCGTCAAACGTAGCAGAGAACTTAGAGAAACGGTCAGCATCTGCGGCAAACAGATCGCGCATGTGCACGGATTTCATCTGTTCGAAATGCTGCTGCAGCGCTTGCCAGGCAGCGGTACGGGTCGGATTGATATTTTTCATAGCGACGCCTTTTACTTGAGTAACGGTCGGTGGTTTCCGAGGCGCGTTCAGACACGAAAGCCCCTCGCTCATTCCGGATAATCGCCGTTCCCGGGGGAACACAGGGATGACGGCATAGGGTACCGGTTCATCTTTTCCTACGTGCGTTAAATTGTATCCAATTCACGCCATGTTGCGACCCCTTTTATGGCGATCAGCCAAAACTCTCACCCCTGATACTGCCTGAGACTGACTCCATTCAGCAAGCTGTGTTTACCTCCCCGGATCAACAACGCACAGCGATGCGAATAATGACATTTTCTCGCCACATCTACCGTACCTCGCAGGAAAGGTCAGGGTGCTGCTTTTTTCAGCGGCATCATTAGTCGAAGTAATCGCTATCGGACATGCTCTGGCGCTAGCTAATTAGTAACTGGTTATTTTATTTTCTTTAATATCAATTAATTAAAATGAATAATCAGTAACGGTAATATCCATGGCGCTAAATTGAAAATCACTCATCCCCATGCCATTGACACACTCACCATAAGCCGTTATTTCTAAAAAACGCCCTGTATATCCCGTGTACAGGCCCAAGTGTTGTCTCTGCGCCGTGGCGGCTCATGCCATATCACCGTTGCTACGATCGATCGCGCTGCAGTCGCCTGGGCCCCAGAGGGGGGGCGACGACCTCTTGCCCCCGTCACCTCGGGAATCAATGGTAAGGTGGAATCATGGCGAAGCCGTGGCACGACGCCACGGCTCACCCGGTTAGCGCGCGCCCTGCGTCGGGCTAATGGATTGTGAGGCCGGCCAACAGGGACACCGGCCACCCTGACACGAGGCTCAACATGCAACAGACAATCATCGCGAAATTTGGCGGTACCAGCGTGGCGAACGCCGATGCCATGCTGCGCTGCGCCGATATCATCCTGTCCAACCCGGCGGTGCGTGTCGTGGTGCTCTCCGCCGCTGCGGGCGTCACCAATCAGCTGATCGCTTTAGCCGAGGGACGCGATAGCACCGAGCGGCAGCGCTTACTCGACGAGATCGCACGGATCCATGAGGAGATCCTGCACGCCCTGCCCGACAGCACGGTCGTACGTAACGAAATCGCCAGCATGCTGGATAACATCGCCATGCTGGCCGAGGCGGCCTCTCTGGCGACCTCTGCGGCGTTGACCGATGAGCTAGTCAGCCATGGCGAGCTGATGTCGACGCTGCTGTTCAGTGAATTGCTGCGTACGCGGGGCGTGGCCGCCGAGTGGTTCGACATCCGCAAGATCATGCGTACCGACGATCGCTTCGGGAAGGCCGAACCCGATCAGGAGCAACTGCAGGCGCTGGCGCAACAATACCTGGCGCCACGTTTAAACGACGCCTTAATCATCACTCAGGGGTTCATCGGCAGCGAAAGTAAGGGGCGCACCACCACGCTGGGACGCGGCGGCAGCGACTATACCGCCGCCCTACTGGGGGAGGCGCTGAATGCCAGCCGGGTCGACATCTGGACCGATGTGCCGGGGATCTACACCACCGATCCACGCATTGTGCCGGGTGCACGACGTATCGATGAGATCGCCTTTTCCGAGGCGGCGGAGATGGCGACCTTCGGTGCCAAGGTCCTCCATCCGGCGACCTTGCTGCCAGCGGTGCGCAGCGATATTCCGGTCTTCGTCGGTTCCAGTCGCGATCCCGGCGCGGGCGGCACGCTGGTGTGCAATAAGAGCGCACAACCACCGTTATTCCGCGCACTGGCACTGCGCCGCCAGCAGACCCTGCTGACGCTGCACAGCCTGAATATGCTGCATGCGCGTGGCTTCCTGGCCGAGGTGTTCGGTATTCTGGCACGCCACCAGCTATCGGTCGATCTGATCACGACCTCCGAGGTCAGCATCGCCCTCACCCTAGACACCACAGGCTCCTGTACCGGTGGCGCCAGCCTGTTGACCAGCGCCTTGTTGACGGAGCTCTCCTCGCTATGCCGGGTCGAGGTGGAGCAGGATTTAGCGCTGGTCGCGTTGATCGGCAACCAGCTCAGCAGCGCCTGCGGCGTCGGCCGCCAGGTATTCGGCGTCATGGAGCCGTTCAATATTCGCATGATCTGCTACGGCGCCAGCAGCCACAACCTCTGTTTCCTGGTGCCGGGCGAGGCTGCCGACGCCGTGGTCCAAACCCTGCACGCGAACCTCTTCGAGTCCCCCAGCGCCTAAACGCAGAGAGCCGGCCTAATGGCCGGCTCTCTTATCGCGACAGACTCACTCCGGATCATAACCGAGATTCGGCGCCAACCAATACTCGGCCTCTGCCAGTCTTATCCCCTTACGCGCCGCGTAGTCCTCCACCTGATCCCGTTGAATGCGGGCCACGGCGAAATACTTACTCTCGGGATGGCTGAAGTACCAGCCAGAAACCGAAGCCCCCGGCCACATGGCATAAGACTCCGTTAGACGCATGCCACACTGTGCCTCGACGTCTAACAGGCGCCACAGCGTCGCCTTCTCGCTGTGTTCCGGGCAGGCGGGGTAACCCGGTGCCGGTCGAATGCCTCGGTAATTCTCACGGATCAACTGCTCGTTATCCAACGCCTCGTCGGCCGCATACCCCCAATGCACCTTACGTACTTGCTCATGCAGGTATTCGGCGAAGGCCTCCGCCAACCGATCGGCCAACGCCTTCACCATGATCTTATGGTAGTCGTCGTGTTGGGCCTCGAAGGCCTGCGCCAGTCGCTCCTCCTCCAAGCCACCGGTCACGGCAAAGGCGCCGATATAGTCGGCGATACCGCTCTCCTTGGTGGCGACAAAATCCGCCAGGCAATAGTTAGCCCCGCTAGGCTTACTACTCTGCTGGCGCAGATGATGGCTAACCGCCAGCACCTCACGCCGGGTATCATCACGGTAAATCAGCACATCATCACCGCAGCGGTTGGCGGCAAACAGGCCGAACACACCGCGCGGCGTTAGGCTAGCATTCGCCACCAAGTCATCCAGCAGGTGGTTGGCATCCGCCAACAGGCGTCGCGCCTCCTCACCGACCACCTCGTCCTCGAGGATGCGTGGGTATTTCCCCGCCAGCGACCAGGTAAGAAAGAATGGCGTCCAGTCGATATAGCGACGCAACGTGGCGATCCCCGGCTGCACCGTCTGTACCCCGAGCTGTGGCGGGCGCGGCGGGGTGTAATGAGTCCAATCGGTCGCCAAGGCGTTGGCGCGTGCCTGTGCCAAGGGTAACGGCGGCGTGCGTGGCGTACGGCGTCCATGCTGGGCACGAGCCGTCTCATATTCCGCGCTGATCCGCGCAAGAAACGCCGGTCGCTGCACCTCGGATAGCAAAGCCGCCACCACGCCGACGGTACGCGACGCATTCTGCACATAGACCGTCGGCCCGCTATAGGCTGGGGCAATCTTCACCGCCGTATGCGCCTTGGAGGTGGTCGCTCCGCCGATCAACAACGGCAGCGTAAACCCTTGACGCTCCATCTCACTGGCCACGTTGACCATCTCATCCAATGATGGGGTGATCAGCCCCGACAGGCCGATAATATCCACCTGCTCCTCACGCGCGACGCGCAGGATGCGTTCCGCAGGCACCATCACGCCCAGATCGATGATCTCGTAGTTGTTGCACTGCAACACCACGCCGACAATATTCTTGCCGATGTCATGCACGTCGCCCTTCACCGTCGCTAACAGTACCTTACCGGCGCTGCTACCACGCTGCTTACTGGCCTCGATAAACGGTGACAGGTAGGCTACCGCCTGTTTCATCACGCGTGCCGACTTAACCACCTGTGGCAGAAACATCTTACCGTCACCGAACAGGTCGCCGACCCGATTCATGCCTGCCATCAGCGGCCCTTCGATCACCGCGATCGGGCGATCGACCTGCTGGCGCGCCTCCTCGGTATCCTGCTCGACAAACTCACCGATCCCCTTGACCAGAGCGTACTCCAGGCGCTGGGCCACCGGCCAGTCACGCCATTCCGCTCGCTGTGCCTCGCCGCTACCCTCCCCTGGGACGCCCCGATAGCGCTCGGCCAACGCCAACAGGTGCTCGGTAGCGTCGGGCGACTGATTGAGGATCACCGCCTCCGCCGCCGCGCGCAGATCGTCCGGTAGGCTGTCGTAAATCGCCAGTTGGCCGGCGTTGACGATCCCCATGTCCATGCCGTGACGGATGGCGTGGTAGAGAAAGACCGCATGGATCGCCTCACGCACCGTTTCGTTGCCGCGGAAGGAGAAGGAGACGTTGGAGACGCCGCCGGAGATCAGCGCGTGCGGTAACTGCGCCTTAATCTCGGCGCAGGCATCGATAAAGTCGAGCGCGTAGTTGCTATGCTCCTCGATACCGGTGGCGACGGCGAAAATGTTGGGATCGAAGATGATATCTTCCGGTGGGAAGTCGAGGCGTTCGGTCAATAGCTGATAGGCGCGGCGACAGATCGCCACCTTACGCTCCCGGCTATCCGCCTGCCCCTGCTCGTCGAAGGCCATCACCACCAGCGCGGCGCCGTAACGACGGACTTGACGGGCGTGCTCAAGGAATGCCGCCTCTCCCTCCTTGAGAGAGAGCGAGTTGACGATCCCCTTACCCTGGATACACTTCAACCCCGCCTCGATCACCGACCAGCGCGAGGAGTCGATCATCAGCGGCACCCGGGCAATATCCGGTTCGCCAGCGATCAGATTGAGGAAACGTACCATCGCCGCCTCGGCATCCAGCATCCCCTCATCCATGTTGATGTCGATGATCTGCGCCCCACTCTCCACCTGCTGGCGTGCGACCTCTAACGCCTCATCGTAGTTGTTCTCCTTGATCAGGCGTTTGAAGCGCGCCGAACCGGTGACGTTGGTGCGCTCACCAACGTTGACGAACAGAGTCTGCTCGTCGATGGTCAATGGCTCCAATCCGGCCAGACGGCAGGCGCGCGCCGGTAGTGGGCGCGTCCGGGGCGCGATGTTACGCACCGCCTGGCTGATGGCGGCGATATGCTCGGGCGTCGTACCGCAACAGCCACCGACGATATTCAGGTAGCCCGCCTGGGCCCATTCGGCGATCTGCTGCGCCATCGCCTGCGGCGACAGATCATATTCGCCGAAGGCATTAGGTAGCCCAGCATTGGGGTGAGCGCTGACGTAGCACTCAGCGATGCGTGATAGCTCCGCCACATACTGGCGTAGGTCTTCCGGCCCCAAGGCGCAGTTGAGACCAAAGGAGAGAGGCCGGGCATGACGTAACGAGTTGTAGAATGCCTCGGTGGTTTGGCCGGAGAGGGTACGCCCGGAGGCGTCGGTAATCGTGCCAGAGATCATCACCGGCAGCGTCACCCCGAGCTCGGCGAACTCGCACTCCAAGGCATACACCGCCGCCTTGGCGTTAAGGGTATCGAAGACCGTCTCGATCATCAGCAGATCAACCCCGCCCTCGATCAACGCGCGCGCCGACTCACGATAGGCGTCGACCAGCTGATCGAAGGTAATGTTACGGCAGGCGGGATCGTTGACCTCGGGCGAGATCGAGGCCGTCCGGTTAGTCGGCCCAAGGATACCGGCGACGAAACGCGGTTGATGCGGCGTTCGCGCCGTCCACTCATCGGCGCAGGCGCGCGCCAGACAGGCGGCCTGATAGTTGATCTCCGGTGCCAGCGCCTCCATGCGATAGTCCGCCATCGCGATGCGCGTCGCGTTAAAGGTGTTGGTCTCCAGAATATCCGCCCCAGCCTCGAGGTAGGCATAGTGGATGGCGCTGATAATATCGGGCCGGGTCAATACCAGCAGGTCGTTATTCCCCTTCAGATCACAGGGCCAGTCGGCGAAGCGATCGGCCCGGAAGTCCTGCTCACTCAACCCATAGCGCTGGATCATGGTGCCCATGCCGCCATCCAACAACAAAATCCGTTTTTCTAAGCGGCGGCGCAACCGTTCAAGCGTCGTATTCACTCTCACTCCTTGTCCCAGTGTCGGCAGCAGGCTGCCTCATCTCCCCGGTGGTTTATGCAGCAATCCCCCGTTTTTTCCATCCTAGCACAGCTGTTAGGGAGAGTGGCGGCACGCCAGTTGAGGCTTTTTCATCTACGATGCGACCACAGCAGGCCGCAAAACGCAGCGACAGGAGCAGGAGCAGGAGCAGGAGCAGGAGCAGGAGCAGGAGCAGGAGCAGGAGCAGGAGCAGGAGCAGGAGCAGGA